>DOZA01000151.1 GCA_003518245.1 Bacteroidales bacterium
GCATATATATCCTGGTCAAAAACCTCTCCAGGGTAGTAGAAGACAGCCGGCCCCTGGTCTGTTCCTATCCATATATTGCCGTCAAGATCCTCGGCAATAGAAAAAATATTTGAAAGTGATTTTCCTTCCTGGTCCCGTACTTCGAGATTTATATACCTGTCGTCGTCAAAATAGCCCGGTGTGCTATTATCGTCGAGAACAAAGAGCCCATGTCCACCTGGTAATAAAATCCATTTATGATTGCTTCTTGAAATTATCATATCACCTATAACAGGAGCATTGATATTATAAGGTAAGGATATCCAGGTATTATCGTTTGTCAGTACCTTTATGTTATTCTGCATACCGGATTGTGTGATCCACAGGTTTTTATCATTGTCGATAGCCAGGCCGTAAATCCTTACCAGGGGCTGGCCAGGGATTATGCTTCCCAGACTGTTTTCTGCCCAATGGTTAGTTAAATCCCTGTTGTTATACTCGAACACACCATAACCCCATGATGAAACAAAAACGTGACCGGGGTCGCCGGGCACCGGTTCTACTCTCATTGCATCACGATAATCACTTGAGTTTGTCGACCACCACTGGCGGTCTGAGAAGCTGAAGAGCATAAAGGGCAATTCTTTATTATCATATTCGTCTGTAATACCCCCACCGGCAACCCATACTTTACCATCAGAGGCCGCCAGGGAATAACAATTATTGCTATCCGGCCCTTCAGGAATATAGTTTATGAAGTTATTACCATTAATAAGTCTGACAAGCCCCTGGTTCCTGTCTGCTATATAGATGTCATTTCCTTTCAATAGTACATTCCCGGGATCAGGAGGCTGGTTACCATAATTAGAGATTGTATTTAACAGATGGCCATCAGCATCAATAAAAAAAATAGATGAACTGCAGGAAACAATAATATTATCCTGTTCTGCTTCAAATGTATGATTAGTTGTCCCGGGCAGGCCTGGCAGGTAAGTAGTCTTTCCATAACTATAACAAAAAACAGAATCATTATCGGGAACAGCGTTTTTCTTATTAAAGAAAAGCTTGTCTTCTATTGAGGCCAGGCAATTAAAAGTACTACCCGAGCTGCCGGGAATGATATCCCAGTTTCCATAATATGCTAATCCCTGGCTATCCCCTGATGCTATGAACAGTCCTTTTCCCGTGGCGGCAAAAACTGTATCATTACTTATACAGAAGTCGAATACTTCATTATGTATCCCATCGATTGATGGTTTCCATAAATCTTTTATCTCCTTCTTTTCAATATTAATAACTATTATACCCTGGCTGGTAGATAGATAAGCAAATTCATCGTATGTCCTGATCTTGTTGATAATTAATTCACCGGGTAAAAAAGTATTGCTTATATCGGGTATATTTATAACACTGCCATTCCTGTAGATGTCTATGTTGCCTGACATATAAACAATTACCAGTGCTTCCTGGTCTATTGAATATGCAATTGTACTGATACCACAGTCAGATAAACCATTTACCTTTGACAGTTTTTTTAACTCATTGAACCTGCAGTTGTAGATAGTGATGGCATAATCTGTTGACCCGTATATCTCATTCTGTCCTTCAGATACGATGTTGACGCTATGGTATGGTAAATGATCAGTCCAGGATCCTATCGGACCCTGTGCATTTACATGGTAAAAATATATCAGTGATACAAGTATATATAAGAACCTTGACATATTATATTAACTGCTAAAAGGTTAAGATATTGTTTATAACCTGCTTTGTAAGAAATCACTGAGCTTACGTATAGCCATTGATCTGTGTGATATCATATTTTTTCTTTGCGGTGGCATTTCTGCAAAGGTAAGTTTTTCATTATCGGGGATAAAGACAGGGTCATAGCCAAAACCATTATATCCTCTTTTATTACTTATGATCCTGCCATTGATAATTCCTTCAAAAAGGTATTCCTTATTTTCATATATTAAGGCTATCACCGTACGGAACCGGGCCTTATTGTTCATTTTACCCTTCATCTCTTTAAGTAACGTGATAATATTATTTTCAGAATCCTTGCTTTCGCCGGCATACCTGGCCGAATGAACACCCGGAGCTCCATTCAGGGCTTCCGCTTCAAGCCCTGTATCATCAGCAAACACATTTAATCCGGTCATACGGTGAACATATCTGGCTTTTTCCAATGCATTGCCTTCGAGTGTTTCTTCATTTTCCGGTATATCTTCCATGAGGCCGGCCTCAGCCATGGGAATAAGGTTTATAGATTTGCTAAATACATCGCTTATCTCTTTGATTTTATGCCTGTTGTTTGATGCTATTATAATATCCATGATAATAATCTGGTTATGCTCAAAAATAATTAAAATGATAAAAACTTTCGGAGTAAATATATATATGTTAAATTTGGTAATACTATACACTGGTTTTTAATCCTTGAACCAAACTATACTGTATTGCTTAGACTTTTTATTATAGTACTGTTAAACCTGGCGGTCATAAACCAATCACAGTCTTTTTATGCGCAGGAAGACACAGTTTGCATTAACAGGATAATAATAAATTATGATTCTGTATTATATGACAGGCAACGGGATGGCGATAAAAGGGAGCTATTTGTGCTGGAGAATACATATAATAACCTGCTTTTCGAATGTTCGGGGCAGGGTACTGGCACCCTGTATGCATTTTGTCTTGAAGGGAATGATAAGAAATGGACTTCCTGGTCTGAACGTCCTGTAAAAGAATATACTAACCTTAGACCGGGTAATTACACTCTTCTTGCGAGAACAATGTCAGATGACCGGGTGAATGAGTATGAGATCGCCAGTTTGAGGATTAAGCCTCCTTTTTATCTTACCGGGTTATCAATATTAATATACTGTATCGTCTTTTTAATTCTCTTATTTTATTTCTTCAGGTTGCTTATATTAAGACAGAAGTTAAAACAGGTACACCTGGAGTCGATTATACAGGAGAGAACAGAGGAATTAATGATAGAGAAAGAAAAATCAGATACACTTCTTGCAAACCTGCTGCCAAGGGATACAGCGGACGAAATAATGTCAAAAGGCAAGGCCACAAAACAAAAGTATAATTTTGTGACTGTTTTGTTTTCAGATATTCAGGGATTTACGAAGATAGCTGAAGAGGTGAATCCGGAAATTCTTATCGATGAACTAGATAATTTCTTTTTCCACTTTGATTCGGTTGTTGAAAAATACAATATTGAAAAGATAAAAACTATCGGAGATGCGTACATGTGTGCCGGGGGCATCCCGCATCGCAACAGGACTAATCCGATCGAGGTAGTGCTTGCTGCTCTTGAAATGCAGGAATATATGAACACTTTAAGAAAGGATCAGACCAGGAGGGGGATAAAATTCTGGGATATAAGAATAGGGATACATACCGGAACAGTAATAGCTGGGGTTGTTGGTCAGAAAAAGTTATCTTATGATATCTGGGGAGATACTGTAAACACAGCCAGCAGGATGGAATCATCGGGGAAGCCGGGTAAGATAAATATATCAGGAGTAACTTATGAGTATGCAAAAGACTTCTTTATATGTGAGTACCGGGGTAAAATGCCTGTTAAATACAAGGGTGATCTGGATATGTATTTTGTGAAAGGCATACGACCTGAGTTACGAACCAGAGGGAAGGCTGAACCAAATGATATTTTTATTAATAAGCTGCTGGCTATAAAAATAAACGATCTTGAAGATTATTTCTTCGAATGGTATGAGAAGAATGTGCCAGAACATTTTGTTTTTCATGATATTAAATTCGTAAAGAACATATGTACACAGGCAGAATTACTGGCTACAGCTGAGCAGCTTGAAGAAGAAAAAATGCTTGGTCTCCGGCTGGCATCTGTCTTTGTAAAATCAGGACTGCTGACCAATTATATTGATCCGGTTGATCATTCTATAAATAAACTAAGGGAGATAGTACCGGAGTTTGGTTTCAGTACAATTCATATGAGTCATGCTGAGAAAATAATAAAAGGTGTTTATGCACAGCAGACAGATATGAAAGAAGTTAAGATTTTACTTGATGCCATTAATGATTACTGCGGGCATGTAGATTATCCTGAAGTTATTGAACTGCGCTATAGGGAAGAAAATTCAATGAAAATTTCCGGAGACAAAGAAAAATGGTATGCTTCTGAATTGGATAGAATTAAAAGGCATGAATTCTATACAGATACGGCCAGATTGCTTAAGACATATGATGGCTTAGAACAGGCAGAAAACCTGAAAAGGCATAATAAACATATTGAACAACACATTTGACCTCATCTTATAAAAAGGTAAATTTGGACTTTAATCAAAATTAATACTTATAAGATATATGGAAAATATAAACTGGAAAGATCTGTCATTCGGATATATTAAGACAGATTATAATGTACGTACTTATTATAAAGATGGCAAGTGGAGTGAGCCGGAGGTTACTGATTCAGAATATCTCAATATTCACATTGCAGCCACTGCACTTCATTACGGGCAGGAAGCATTTGAGGGGATGAAGGCATACAGGGGGAAAGATAATAAGATAAGACTATTTCGCTGGAAAGAAAATGCCAGGAGGCTGATTAACTCGGCCAGGGGAGTAATTATGGCCGAAGTACCTGAAGAATTATTCAGGGATGAAATTTTTAAAGCAGTAAAGCTGAATGAAAAATATGTTCCACCATATGGATCAGGCGCTTCTCTTTATATCAGGCCTCTGCTCTTTGGTAGCGGTGCCGAGGTGGGTGTAAGCCCTGCAAAGGAATACACTTTTATGGTATTTGTTACCCCCGTAGGACCATATTTCAAAGGAGGTGTCAAGCCTGTTAGTATGATGATTTGCCGCGATGTTGACAGGGCGGCACCAAAGGGGACAGGAATATTTAAGGTTGGCGGGAACTATGCAGCCAGCCTAAGGGCAATAGTTAAAGCAAGGGATGAAAATTATGCCAATGTAATTTTCCTGGATGCCAAAGAAAAAAAATATATAGATGAATGTGGGCCTGCTAATTTCTTCGCAATAAAGGGTAATACCTATATCACTCCCAAATCTGAAACAATATTACGTTCAATAACAAATAAAAGCCTGGTTGAGATAGCTGAGAATATGGGCATGAAAGTGGAAAGACGACCTGTACACCTTGATGAATTACCTGGATTTGATGAGGTGGGTGCCTGTGGTACAGCCGCAGTAATAAGCCCTATAGGTAAAATATTTGATCCGGGCACAAATCAGGTTTTTGAATATTGCAAAGATGGGAACCCGGGTAAGGTGCAGATGAAACTGTATAATAAACTAACGGCAATACAGGTAGGTGATGAGCCTGATATTTTTAACTGGATCACTGTGCTGGACTGATTTTTTACAGGCCTGTCGGGTTACCATGGTGGTACTGACCTGTGGCTGATCAGTCGGATATAAACGATACCGTTCGGTCAGTAAAATATAAATTGTATTTTTGCTTGCAAATATTACAGAGTGGTTACTTATCAGGAAGGTATATCAAAAGGGAGGCTGAGGAGCTCATATCTTACACAAATTGTAAGTATATCACTGGTATTATTCCTCCTTGGAATGCTCGGCTTTATGATCATTAATGCCCGCGAACTATCAGATTATTTTCGTGAAAGCCTGAGTTTCTCGGTAATGCTTGATGAAGATGCCAAGGAAGCTGACATACGAATGCTCCAGAAAGATCTTGATGCTAAACACTATGTAAAAAGCACTGAATATATTTCCAAGGAGCTGGCAGCTGAGAATCTAAAAGAAGATCTCGGTGAGGATTTCCTGAGCTTTATGGGCTATAATCCACTTCTTCCTTCAATTGATGTTTTTCTTGTTGCAGACTACACCCACCCTGACAGTGTCCTGAATATAGAACGCTACTTAATGAACTATGATGTAGTTAACGAGGTTTATTTCCAGGAATCATTCCTGCATCTTATAAATGATAATGTAAGGAAGATAAGTGCTTTACTACTAATATTCAGTGGCCTGCTGCTGTTTATTTCAATTACTATCATCAATAATACAATACGGTTATCTGTTTATTCAAAAAGGTTTATTATCAGGACCATGCAGCTTGTTGGCGCTGCAAGGTCATTTATTAGAAAACCCTTCCTTCTAAGGAGTATAGTGCATGGTATAATTGCTGCACTTTTTTCTATTGTATTATTAATGGCAATACTATTCTTTGTTGAAAAAGAATTTTATTTATTATTTACACTTCAGGATATAGGTTTATTGGTATACCTTTTTGGAGGTATAATTTTAGCGGGGGTATTAATAAACATGGTATCTACATTCTTCTCAGTTACTAAGTACCTGGGTATTTCGGAAGATAAACTATACTATTAAGATGGTTGCAAAAAAAACAAAAAAGGAAAATACCGGCTTTGCCCTGGGCAAAGAAAATTACAGGCTTATGGCCATCGGTTTCGGAATTATTGTGATCGGGTTTCTTCTCATGCTTGGAGGTAAGAGTGATGACCCTGCTGAATTCTCTGATGCTATTTTCAGTTTCAGACGTATCACCCTGGCCCCGATTGTAGTGCTTGCCGGGTTTGTTTTCGAAATATGGGCCATAATGAAAAAGCCATCAGCAAAGGAATAATATCAGTATCCAATTTTAGTAATGAATTTATTCGAAGCAATAATCCTTGGCATAATACAGGGGTTGACAGAGTTTTTACCCGTTAGCTCCAGCGGACATCTTGAAATAGGTAAATACCTTTTTGATGTTAATGCTGAAACAAGCTTTAGCTTTTCAGTAGCAGTGCATGGAGCAACGGTATTGAGTACTATTGTGGTTTTCTGGACCGAAGTTGTTGATCTTGTGAAGGGAACATTGAAATTCAGGATGAATAGTGAGACTGAATATGTACTGAAGATACTGGTATCAATGATACCGGTTGCAGTGATTGGTTTATTGCTTGAAGATGAGATCGAATCATTTTTTAACGGCAATATTGTCTTTGTAGGATCAATGTTACTTGTTACTGCAGCATTGCTCATAGTATCGGGTCTAATGAAGGACAGGAGAAAGGAAATAAATTATTTTCATGCTTTTATAATAGGACTGGCACAGGCACTAGCAGTGCTGCCGGGGATATCACGCTCTGGTGCTACAATCTCAACAGGGCTGATGCTTGGCAATAAGAAAGAACAACTGGCAAGATTCTCATTTCTCATGGTGCTGATACCTGTTTTAGGTGCAAATTTTGTTGAACTTATTAAAGGAGATTTTTCTGCGGAATCTTCAGTTGGAGTATCATCTATTATTTCCGGATTTCTGGCTGCTTTTATTACAGGTTATATTGCCTGCAGGTGGATGGTCAGTCTAGTGAGAAGGGGGAAATTGTTATGGTTTGGGATATATTGCTTAATAATAGGTTTAGTGTCAATAATACTTGGTTAGTTTGCTTATCGACAGAAATACAGATTTTCAGGAAGGACAATTAATGTTGTTTGATAAACCTCTTTACTGGACATCCTTTGACCTGGTAAAGAAAGTAAAGAACATCATCAGGAATGCATACGGGTACAAACAGATCAAGGTTGGCCATGCCGGGACACTTGATCCCCTGGCAGGTGGATTGATGATAATATGCACCGGGAAGTATACAAAAAAGATAAATGAATTGCAGGATAGTAATAAGGAATATATTGCAGTACTGCGTTTTGGAGAGACTACCCCTTCATATGATCTTGAAACGGAAGTAGACTCAAAATATGAAACAAGGCATATAAATGAGGATTTGATAAAACAAGCACTTCGTTATTTTGAAGGGGAATATGACCAGGTACCTCCTGTTTTTTCTGCAAAAAATGTCAATGGGAAAAGAGCTTATGAATATGCCCGCAAAGGCGTGGAGGTAGAGATGAAAGCAAAGAGGATTACATTTCATGAGCTGGAGTTGATGCGATATGACCCACCCATGGCAACCATAAGGATATTATGCAGTAAGGGTACCTATGTGCGTTCTTTTGCCAGGGATCTGGGTAAATATCTTGATAGTGGTGCTTACCTGTCAGAACTGATGAGGACAGCCATAGGAGAGTATAAGCTGGAGAATGCTATGCAGATAACTGATTTTGAACAACTTTTGAATTTTTTCCGAGAGTCTTGATAATTGTTATGGCAACTAGATTAAATTATTTTTATCCTTCGTGAAACAAAAACGGAATTGATACGTACAAGGGTGGATATTTAAGAAAAACATATAAAATGAAATTATCACAATTTAAGTACACATTACCGCAGGAATTAATAGCATTATACCCGGCGCCTAACAGGGATGAATCAAGGCTAATGGTTGTTGACAGGAAAACAGGCAAGATAGAGCACAGGGTATTCAAGGAGATAATTGGATATTTCAAGGAGGATGATTTACTTGTTTTCAATAATACAAAGGTCTTTCCGGCCAGGTTATTTGGCAATAAGGAGAAGACAGGAGCAGAGATCGAAGTTTTTCTTTTACGTGAGCTTAACTGCGAGCAGCGCCTATGGGATGTACTGGTTGATCCGGCCAGGAAAATAAGGATAGGTAATAAGCTGTATTTTGGTGAAAATGATATGCTTGTTGCAGAGGTTATTGATAATACCACTTCAAGAGGAAGAACCCTGCGTTTTCTGTTTGACGGTTCATATGAAGAATTTAAGCAGACATTATACAGCTTGGGAGAGACACCCCTGCCGAAGTTTATTGAACGACCTGTTGAACCGGAGGATAATGAAAGGTATCAGACTATTTTTGCCAAGCATGAGGGAGCGGTGGCAGCACCTACTGCAGGGCTGCATTTCAGCAGGGAGTTGCTCAAGCGTTTCGAGATTTTGGGAGTAAATTTCAGCGAGATAACCCTTCATGTGGGACTGGGCAATTTCAGGAGTGTTGATGTGGAAGATCTTACCAAGCATAAGATGGATTCGGAAAGGATAATAATCACCGGGGAGGCCAGCGAAAAGGTAAATAAAACAAAAAGAAGGAAAAATAAAATATGTGCCGTTGGAACCACCGTGGTGAGAACCCTGGAAAGCTCTGTCTCAACAGAAGGATTTTTAAAACCGTTTGACGGTTGGACAAACAAGTTTATCTTTCCCCCTTACGAGTTCAGCGTACCCGATATGATGGTAAGTAATTTTCATCTTCCTTACTCCACACTCTTAATGATGGTTGCTGCTTTTGGAGGCTATCATCTTGTATTTGAGGCTTATGAGGAAGCCATAAAGGAGAAATACCGCTTTGGCACATACGGAGACGCGATGTTGATAATCTGAAGATTTTATATAATACTATTTACTGTAAATCATTTCAGGAAGCGAACCGGGTTCAAAAAACTTCCATATAATTGTTGATAACATTCGACTTTATCAAACCGCTGTTGGTCAAATAGCGGTTTTCCGGAGTAAAAATTCCTTTATCTTTATTCAATTTGGAAATGATGTGTTTAATGCAACCTATGATACAGGATTTTAGTCATTAAATATGATTTAATGTGTTTCATACAACAAAGAGTATGAGCATGCGTATAAAACTTATAATAAAATGTATCGGCTTTTAAAAAAAGAGCATTAAGAGTCGATCATATTTGTATTGGATAAAGGATTGACTGACTTAATTAAATATTGCCTGCCTGTTGTCAGTTTGAAGACCAAGCAGCGTACTTCACCGGGGAAATACATGGTTAGTGTCTTTTTGCTGCTTTTAATTCCTGTGGTTTTGTCAGGACAATGGCTGGACGGCTATTCTAACAGGATTAAAATAACTATACCGGCAGCACAGATTTCAGGCGCCTCAAATCATATTGATTTTCCTGTCCTGGTAAATACTATCCATCCTGATCTGGCAACAACGGTTAACGGGGGATATGTTGAGCATTCCTCAGGCTATGATATAGTTTTTTCTGAAGACAATGTTAGCACGCTGGATCATCAGGTTGAGAAGTATGATGCTGCAACAGGGGATCTGATAGCTTGGGTGAGAATACCTTTGCTGGATCCTTCTTCCGATTATGAGTTTTATATTTATTTCGGCAACTATAATATCACAGGTGATCAGTCAACAAGTGACACCTGGAGTTCTGACTATGTTTCAGTCTACCATCTGCACGATGATTACGAGGACGGCACGTCCAATGTGAATCACGGAACAAATAGCGGATCCACCGATGCTGCGGGGAAAATCGCCGATGGCCAGGCATTTAATGGCTCTCAGTACATTGACCTGGATAACCCTGCGGAAATGAATTTTGGAACAAACGACTGGACTGTCTCGGCATGGATAAACACTAATGCAGGCT
>DOZA01000198.1 GCA_003518245.1 Bacteroidales bacterium
TCAACCCTGCGGTTTTCTGCTTTTCCCTCGGGTGTTGCATTGGTGTTTACGGGCTTTGATTCACCGAATCCTTTTGATGATAACCGGTTGGCTGAGATACTCATGGATATGAGCTGGTTCATAACCGTTTCTGCCCTGTCCTCTGAGAGTTTCTGGTTCAGATCGTTATCACCATCGCTGTCGGTATGGCCCTCGATGCTCACATTGACATCAGGATGTTCTGAAAGCATGGTGTATATTTCATTGATCACACCCATTGACTCGGGGCGCAATGTTGCCTTACCAACATCAAAGCGTATACCGTTGGAAACGATCTTGCCATCCTGGAGGAAACGATCATAATATTTAACGCCACCTTCGGCTATCCTGAAATTTTTAATAAAAAACTGGTAATAATCTGATCCATGGTATGCATTCAGACCTATGCCGGTAGGCTCAAATTGAAGATGCGGAATATTTATAAGCCTGGTTTCATTAATATAGGCCTTCATCTTGCCGCTTGTATAGGCTATTGAAATATGTGCCCACTCGTTTATAATAGATTCTTGATTTGGCAGTATGCTGCTTGCAGGACTTAGTGACATACTGGTGGCGTCAATGTTCAGGCTAGCATAATCCCCGGGAAACTTTTGATTCTTTCTGTCAACGAATTCAACCGTAAAGTCATTATTGTTATTTACATAGAGATCAAACTCTATGGTAAAGACCTCAGGCAGGTAATCCTTATCAGGGTTCTTTAAATAGGGAACTATATGGGGATCGCCCCCCCTGAACATAATGATATTTTCCCCACCAAACTGGGCAATCTCAATTACACCCTCGTAAAGGTCCCATCGCGACGGGAACTCACCGTTTTTCTCCCCGATGAGGTTATCCTCGAAAATTATCTTATCGCCTGGCACAAAATCGTACTTGCTCCAGTTAAGTGTGAGTGCTTCTTCTGGACTGGCAGCACCCTGTGCTCCTGCCCGGTTTGCGGCAGCCTGTCCCTGGCCTGCCGCAGCTTGGTTGCCTGCCTGCCCCTGCTGCCCAGCTGTGGTGTCACCTTTCTTAAAGAGCCCTTTTATTCCTTTCTCCATCTCATCGAAACTCTTCCTGACTCCCTTGTCTGTCTTTTCATTTGCCCGTCTGTTGGCTTCCCTGTTAATTCTCTTCTTCAGGTTGATCTTTACCTGGCAGTCAGCATCAACAGTGGCAAGAAAAAATACAGCAATAATAATTGTGAAAAATGTCTTGATTTTCATGATACTAATCTTTTTATTTTCCAATTTACAATCTCCACAGGAGATTTCACAGGCAAGATTAGTATCCGCCGGGTATGACTTAGTATACGGGTAAAAAATTATAGAATCAGTAATTTTAAATGTAGAGGGAATCATTTATTGCTGCTATGACCTGTTTCCTGAGGTTCTGTGATACAGGTATTTTCGATTTATCTTTGAGAAGAAGGTATCCTCCATCACGTTTAACGAAGCGGTCGACCCAGGAAATATTTACCAGGTGTGACTGGTGTACGCGTATCATCCCCGATCCTGAAAGAAGAGTGTCAAATTCTTTTATGGTGCGGGAGACCATTATTTTTTTGCCATCTGATAAAATAAAGTGGGTGTAGTTACTTTCGGCTTCAGCCCTTACAATATCTGTTATTGCTACCAGATGAAGGTTGTCGGCGGTGTGTAAGACTATACGCTTGAGCACCTTTATATTCTCAAGGTTTTCCTGAAGCGCTTTAAGTTTTATCTGTTCTTCTTCGTTATTGATCAGGTTTCTGGCTTTATCCACAGCAGTGCATATTTCATCGGTTCCGAATGGTTTTAATACGAAATCAAGTGCACTCATTTTTATGGCACCAAGGGCATACTCCTGGTGTGCGGTAATAAATATTACCTTAAAATCTATTGATGGTAATTTATTGAGAAGATCAAAACCTGTACCATCGGGCATCTCCACATCGAGGAAGACCATGTCGGGCCGGTGTTCAAGTACAGCTTCATATCCTTCTTTCACTGATCCAATACTGGCTGCTATATCTATATCCGGATACTTCTCATTAAGAATAGCCGTAATTGAATTTCTAACCGGTGCCTCGTCATCTACTAAAATGATCTTCATGCCTTAATAATATATTATGCAAATACCTTCCTGAAGGGCATCTTTATCGTAACTCTTGTACCTGATGATTGTGAACCCTGATAAAGATCTTTTATTTCATAACCTATATCCCTGTTTTTAAGCTTCTTCCTGAAAAAGTCCAGCCTTTCCTGTATTACGGTGGTTGAGATTGACTTTTTCTTCAATCTATACTGCTTCTCCTCCTGCGCTTTTTCTCTTCCCAGCCCGGTATCAGTAACTTCCAGTTTGAGCAGCTTATCTTCAAGTGTATAGGAGACTTCTATTTTACCTCCGTTTTTCCCGGACAGCAGTCCATGCTCAACCGAGTTTTCAAGGCATGGCTGAGCCAGCATGGGAGGGACAGATATATTCTCCGTATCAATAGGGCTGTCTATTTGAAATTTGTATTCAAATTCAGTTTCAAATCTCAGTTGTTGCACATCAAGATATAGTTTAAGGGTTTCTATTTCTCTTTCCAGGGGTATATATTCTTCTCTTGAATTCTCTAGTATATTACGCATCAGGCTGGCAATCTTTACCAGGAAGGTATTTGCCTTCTCCGGTTCACCGGCAAGGATAAGATCCTGGATGGCGCAAAGGGAATTGAAGATAAAATGAGGGTTCATCTGTGCTCTAAGCAGTCTTTGTTCAAGGTCTATCCTGGCATACCTGGCCCTGAGGCGTGTATTATGAATGTAGAAGAAAGAGATTACCACCAGCAATATGAGAAGTATTATCAATCCTTTAACATATAGGTTTTGTTGTTTGATCCTGGTTTCCCGTATCAACAGTTCCTGCCTGTGCTCAAACTCTGCAGCCTCAGCCTTCCTGTCATATTCATTTTGTATTTCCAGCCTTGTCACCTTCTTCAGGAATTCATTATTGCTTATGCTGTCATTTATTGTATGGTATTCTTTAAGGTAGTCATAGGCAAGATCCTTCCTGCCTGTCTCACCGTATAAATCACTTAGCAGGCCGGCCGCTGCTGACACCACTATTGACTCATTCTGCTCTGTGGCCATCTGGTATGCTTTCCCGGCACTGGCCAGGGCTTCTTTATAATTCTTCTGACCACGCTGGTAGCGCGCCAGGGTTATAAGATATGAGGGCAGTTCAGGGGCATTAATATTTTCGGCTATTTGTATTGATCTGCTTATGTAATGGTTGGCTGAATCAGACTTTCCCTTCATATAGTACGCTGCCGCAATATTATGGCATACATTTGCGATACCCGAACGGTAATTCATTTTTTCATTAAGTACCAGACCTTTTTTCAGGAAATACAATGAGCTGTCATACATTTCACGGGCTGAATATATCTGTGATATATTATTCAGGGTCTTGCTCTGTTCCCAGAGATCTCCGGTCTTTTCGGATATTGGAAGCTTCTTCAGGTTAAACTCCAGTGCCCTGTCATATTCCTGCTGGTAGAAATACATCAGGGCAATTGATCCATAGGCTATAGCCAGCCCGCTGGAATCGTTTTTATTTTCCCAGAGATTCAGTGCTTCAAAATAAGAATCTATTGCTTCGTTGAACAACAACATATCTTTGTAAATATTACCAAGAGTGTTCAGTGCATCAGCCAGCGGAACAGTGTCATTTATTGACCTTGCTGTTTCAATGGCCCTGTTGGTTATACTTATTGCTCCATCAAAATCATTTCTCTGTCTTGCCAGGTAAGTGAGGGCACTCATTGAATTCACCATGCCCCTCTTATCACCGGCTTTTTCAAAATTCTCCAGGCTCAGCCTGCTGTACCTTTCTGACTCATTGAGCATACCTTTCAGACTGTATACATAGGCCAAGCAATAATAAGCCCTGGCCTCACCGATGACATCACCTATCTCCTCGTATATATCCAGGGCACGGTAATTATAATACGAAGAACTATCATCGGGGTTATACTTCGAAAAATAGGCCAGACCAAGGGTAAGATAAGAATCGGCGATCCCTTTATTATAATCGATCTCCCCTGAGGCTGATAATGCCTTACGTGCATCCCTTATTGCCAGATCAGGGCTTCGCCGGGCTATAATATACGCTTCCCGAGTCTGCCTGTTTATTGATGCAGTATCGCTAACCTGATCCTGATAAGCAGCTATGGCATTTAAATGACACGAAAGCGAAATGACCAGCGATGCAATAAAAGAGAAATAGCCCATTTATTTTATGTTAAAGAGACAAACCGACAACTAAAAATAGCAATTTTCAGTTTAAATACATCAATAGAAGATGTATAATATCAGGGCTGAATGATATTTGTATTAAAGGATGTGTTTAAGATGTTAATTATCAATCATGATAGCTGAATAGTTCTTCCGAATTAAGGATCAGGTCAACATACTGAGCCCTCTGGTAAAAGAATGGATTACTGCTCAGGCTTCCGTCCATCTGGAATCTTTCGAGCTGGATCTGTTCCTTGAAAAGGGATTTAAAGATAATTGCAGCAGCACCCGCTTCTTCTGCTTTCTTAAGGTTTTCCAGGTCGGTTACCATATTGGAAGCACCAATAATGATGGGATTGTCCAGGTCAATGCCCATGTAATTTATTTTCAGGTTATCCATAACTTATGGTTATTTTATTAATTATTGATTCGATGTTCCATTCATTACTTATATTTAAGATAACCCATATTATAATACAATTACAGGCCTTTATTGTTTAAAGACATTTGCAATTGAATGAATTTTTGGTGTATTTTAGCATAAAAGCATTTCCTGATTATGGAAGTAGAAATTCTCTCCAGGCTACAATTTGCCTTCACTATTGCTTTCCATTATATCTATCCACCCTTATCTATCGGGCTGGGTCTTGTTATGGTTATTATGGAGGGCCAATATCTACGTACAGGTAATAAGGAATATGAGACCATGGCTCGTTTCTGGACCCGCATTTTTGCACTGACCTTCGGGATAGGCGTTGCCACCGGTATAGTTATGGAATTTGAGTTTGGCACTAACTGGGCTAAATATTCCCGGTATGTGGGCGATGTATTCGGCAGTGCCCTTGCGGCTGAAGGGATATTTGCCTTTGCTCTTGAAAGCGGGTTCCTGGGTGTCCTGCTCTTTGGCTGGAACAGGGTGAAGCCCCAAGTGCACTTTATTTCTACAATAGGTGTATTTATAGGATCTTTATTCTCCGCGGTATGGATTGTTGTTGCTAACAGCTGGCAGCAGACACCTGCAGGTTATCATATTGTAGGTGAAGGGATGCAGGCCCGTGCCGAGATTACCGATTTCTGGGCAATGGTATTCAACCCGTCTGCAGTTGATCGCATGCTGCATGTGTGGATAGGAGCATTCATAGCCGGTGCTTTCCTGGTGATGAGCGTTCATGCTTTTTACATGCTGCGCGATCGATACGTTAAACTCTCTCAGAAAGCACTGAAAATTAGCCTTATTGTTGTAACTGTTTTTTCATTACTACAGTTAGTAACCGGCCACCAGTCGGCTGATGGTGTGGCGGAAAATCAACCTGCCAAGCTGGCTGCTTTCGAGGGTCATTATCCTGAGAGTGAGCAGGGCGACCTTTACCTTATTGGATGGGTTAATAAGGAGATACAGAAAGTTAAAGGGATAAAACTGCCCGGTGGACTGAGTTTCCTTATACACTGGAACTTTACGGAACCGGTAGCGGGGCTGAATGCTTTCCCTGAAGATGAACAGCCTACTGCTGTTA
Organism: Bacteroidales bacterium; assembly: GCA_003518245.1. Lineage (GTDB taxonomy): Bacteria > Bacteroidota > Bacteroidia > Bacteroidales > VadinHA17 > UBA9300. The sequence continues at coordinate 5,795 of DOZA01000198.1, forward strand.
ATACCATCTTCCAGTTCTATCATATCATGGTAGCCATAGGCCTGTTGCTTATAGCAATAACACTTTATGGAACTTTACAATGGTGGTGCGGAAAGATTTTTAAGCAACGATGGTACCTGTGGATACTGGTATTTGCCGTCTTCCTGCCCCAGTTATCAAACCAGGTAGGATGGTTTGCAGCAGAGATGGGCAGACAGCCATGGGTGGTATACGGTCATCTGAAAACTGCTGATGCACTCTCCGAATCAGTGTCCTCAAGCCATGTCCTCTTTTCACTTATCTTTTTTACCCTTGTTTACCTGCTGCTCCTTGTACTTTTTATTTATCTGCTCGACAGGAAAATAAAGAAAGGACCATATGATGAGAGCGATATTGATGACAGACTCAAGTTGAAAGATATAGCTGTACAATTAGAAAAAAGTAAATCCTAAAACCGTAATATCATGCATACTTTTCTGGGAATAGACTATCCTACCATGTGGTTCTTAATAGTGGGAGCCCTGTTTTCCGGATATGCCATACTCGATGGGTTTGACCTAGGAGCAGGAGCCTGGCACCTGTTTTTTAAGGAAGACAGGAGTCGCAGGATAGCCCTTAATGCGGTAGGCCCGGTATGGGATGGCAACGAAGTATGGCTTGTAATAGGTGGTGGGGCCCTTTTTGCTGGCTTCCCGGAAGCATATGCCACTCTGTTCTCAGCAATGTATATACCCTTTATACTGTTTCTTGGATTCCTGATATTCAGGGCAGTGTCTATTGAATTCCGGGGGGAAGAGCCGATGAAATGGTGGCGTAACACCTGGGATATTGCGTATAGCATATCAAGCGCTATGATGGCACTGCTGCTTGGAGTAGTGCTGGGAAATGTACTGATGGGTATTGGCATGGATAATAATTTTGTTTTTACGGGTAGCTGGCTTGAGTTTCTTAACCCCTATTCACTGGTGGTGGGGCTGACAACTCTTGCTCTTTTCATGGTACACGGGGCTATTTATCTTAGCATGAAAACAGAAGGTCAATTATTTGATAAAATTGCACGACTGTTGCGCAGATCAATACGGGTTTTTGTTATTCTGTTTGTTATTATAACAGTAATATCAGTGTTTTATTTCTCCCACCTTACCGACCGGTTTATGGATAAACCCATACTTTTTATAGTGCCCGCACTGGCCTTCCTGAGTATAGCCAATGTGCCCCGGCTGGCAAGCAAGGGTAAATATGTCCGTTCGTTTATTTTTTCAGCTCTGTCTATAAGCTTTTTACTAATACTTGTAGCTATTGAACTGTACCCGGTTATCATTCTTAACAGTGCTGATATGGAAAGCAGCATGACAATATATAATGCTGCTTCATCAGATAAGGCACTGGGAGTTATGTTAACCATAACGGCTATAGGCTTTCCACTGGTAATTGCGTATACTGTCTTTGTGTACCGTACCTTCTGGGGCAAGGTAAAGCTTGACGAAACGAGTTATTAAATAAGGTTATGAATAGAATAATAATACTGGTCATTATTCTTATTGTTCCTGTAACAAATGGTTTATTCGGACAATCAGAAATGTTTGACCTGAAAAACCAGGTTAGCTTTCAGTCGGGCCATAATTTTGGAGAGGATGCTACAGGCCTGCTGGGATTGCGTTATATACCGGAACTAAGAATAACAGGCAGTCTGAAAAATGATAGGAGCATAGATGCAGAAGTATCAATAAACAGCTATGCAAATTTTTATTATGTTAATAACAAGCTGGATGAGTATAACTGGAAAACAAAACCTTACAGGATATGGATAAGGTATTCCACACCCAGGCTTGAACTCAGGGCTGGTCTGCAGAAAATCAATTTCGGATCAGCATCTATACTAAGACCGCTGATGTGGTTTGATAAAATAGATTATCGTGACCCCCTGCAGCTTACTGATGGAGTGTATGGCCTGCTGGGCAGATATTATTCTCAACAAAATATAAATATCTGGTTGTGGACGCTCTATGGAAATGAAAAAACCAAAGGGTGGGAAGTAGCTCCAACACGTAAAAACAGTGCTGAATACGGAGGACGGTTCCAGATACCTCTTTTTACAGGGGAAATGGCTGTAAGTTATCATTACCGGCAGGCTGACTATTCAGCTTTTTATATAATGCAGCCAGAGATAACAGATCCTTATTTCACTAATCAGCTTATGGCTGTGGATGGTAAATGGGATATAGGCCCGGGGATATGGTTTGAGTATACATATAAAAAGAATGATGAAGAGAATATCCTCTTTGAAAAAAGTGAACATTACCTCAATATAGGGATGGATTATACATTTGGAATGGGAAATGGCTTGAATATTTCAACCGAGTATTTCAGGTACGAAGGTAAAATATCAAATAATTACTCGGTCATGGCCATGAATTATCCCCTGGGCTTAATGAACAGGGTGGTGATGGCCGTATATTATAATTGGGATACCAGTGACTGGTACAGGTTTTTAAGTCTTCAACATAATACTGACTACTGGACCTTTAACCTGATGACTTACTGGAATCCTGAAGATGCTGCAATATATGGCAGTGCTGATAGTCGTAATATTATGGCCGGCAAAGGATTGCAGTTTATGGCGGTATTAAATTTTTAGACCCCCAGGGATCTGCTTCTTGACGACTGCTGAATAATCAGAAAGGGGAATTTCGTATGTCCTTTTTTTGGCAATTCTACTCATTTATGATTATTTCTGTTTCTTTCAAGCATGAAATAAACAGGTATTCCTGTTCCCAGCAGGATAATCCCCCATATTATAACCTTGGTCTCCAAACCGGTAATTGCCCAGAGCGAATAAAGGAATGCAGGAATTGAGACTGATACAGCTGAGGCAAGAATGTGTTTATTTATATGCTTTTTATCTTTTAAGCAAATGGCTATCTCGGAAAGAGACGATAAAAGATACGGAAAGAGACAGCTTAAGGTGGAAAGCATTATGATGAATGAAAACATCCCTACCAATCCTTTTGTAAAATTGATGCCTACCAGTAGCGAGGCAAGTATACTGCCAATAATTAAACCTGTGACCGGTATTCCTTTGCCTGATGTTATTTTGAAGAGAGAGGGGAATAAATTATCCCTGGAAGCAGCAAGCGGTATCTGTCCCTGCAGTAATATCCAGCCATTCAAAGCGCCAAAACATGCTATTGATGCTCCTGTGGCTACCAGGACAGAAGCCCATTTACCCCATGCACTTCCTGCTGCATCTGCAAAAGGAGCTGCCGAATGTGCAAGATCAGCAGGTGATACTATACCCATTACAGCTACAGTGCTTGATAAATAGAGTACAGCCGTAAAAAGTAAACCGGCAATGGTTGCGCGTGGAATGGTCCTTACCGGGTTTTTTACCTTATCAGATGGAATGGTGGCTGACTCCAGTCCCAGGAAGGCCCAGAGTGTTAAGGCGGCGGTAGAAGTAATAGCCTGGAAATCAGGTTTGGCACTGAGGTTAAAGGGAACAAAATGACTCTTATTAAAGAAAAAGAATCCCAGTGAACCAAGTATAACCAGGGGAAGGATCTTGATAATAGTCGTAATAAGTTGAGTAATACCTACCTTTCTGATACTTTTAGTATTGATGAAGGTAAAGAGCCAGATTGCAGCGATAGCCATGGCTGCTGCCATTAAGCGATTATCCTTTAAAGCAGGTATGAAGACTGACAGGTATCCTACCCCGGCAACAGCGATGGCTGCATTACCACACCATATTGATATCCAGTACCCCCAGGCAACCAGGAAGCCGGGAAAGTTGCCAAAGCCTTCTTTAGCATAGGCGTATGGTCCACCTGCCTTTTTTACTATCCTGCTAAGCCTCGAAAACATAAGTGCAAGGAACAGACTGCCGGCCACGGTATATATCCATCCCAGAATACTTATGCCTCCATAGACAGCTAGCGCAGCAGGAAGCAGAAAGATGCCCGAGCCGGTCATATTACCTACTGACAGCGATGTACTTATCCAGAAACCTATTTTACCCCTTCCCTGTTCTTGTTCTTTAATGGCCATATTATTTGTGCAGGCTTTTTATGAAAGCTTCCCCTTTATTTATTATTTCATTCGATATATCTGATGCTTGCTGTGCAGACGAGTATAATTCTATGGTTAATTTAATAAGCTCATCCTCAGCACCCGGCATATTCATTTTTTGCCATTCTTCAAGGCCCATTACCGGCCAGAGCTCTTTTTTGTTGCCTGCCTCCTGTAACAGGTTTAGTGTCTGTTCGGAGGTGAAATAATTACCTCCAGGCCCCACTGTATGTATTTCGTCTAGGTTAACATTTTTATTGTCCAGGGTAAAACCACCTGCAAATTTCCTTGCCTGGCCTATAATATGGTTGGAAAGAACAACCATGGAAGGAGAAAATGCCATTGAACCAAAATTACCACCTGTAAAAGGGGCACAACCTATTTTACCCAGGCATGATGTAAGATGGTTGAGCCACAGGTTATCTGAGGCCGGCAGGTCAGCCCCCCTGCCGTTATTGCTTCCTGAGGTTCCGCAATGGGGGATCCCATAATATCCCATCATCTCAGCGCAGGCCAGGTTGAGCAGGTAACTGTAAGGAGTAAAATAGCTTTCCATATTCGACATATTGAATGCGGCAGGCAGGCTGCCGAGAATTATTTTGCTTCCCTCTTTCACCAGCTGGCTGAAGACCAGGCCTGCCAGTAATTCAGCATTCAAAAGAGCAAGGGTGCCTCCGGGTGTGGCCGGCGTGGTGGCCCCATACATGCCGTAATTTGAGAACATAACAGGTAAGCTGTTAGTGATGGAAACAACCATCTTATCAGTGGTTGATTCATTTAACACCAGCGGGGTGATAAGGTTTACATAAGGAATACAAAAAGGCCTGGTGCTTATATCCCCATGCAGGTGTGAGAGCATGGCAATAACATCATTAATCTTATTCTTGCCGGAGATAAGCAGGACAAGGGGTTTGGTGGTATTGGCATACATGTCGAGGGTAGAAAACAGATCGGAGGTTTCAGGTGAGATGTTTGAAGGTATCCCAATGGTGGAGACTATATCATAATTCTCAAGCATGTCACCCAGCCTGGCTGAATGCTGCATATGTGCCCTCTGAA
>DOZA01000412.1 GCA_003518245.1 Bacteroidales bacterium
GCAGGTGGCCAGGGAGGTAAGGGAAAAGCTCAGTGAACTTGAGAAAGACTTGCCCGCTGATGTGAAAATCGACACTATTTTCGACTCATCGGAATTTATACAGGGGTCAATCGGGAACCTTACAAGTACTTTAATGTATGCAGGTATATTCGTGATCCTGGTGGTCCTATTCTTCCTGGGTAGATGGAGGGCGACATTTATTGTTATTATTACCATACCTATTTCACTGATAGTTGCATTTATTTACCTTTTCATTTCAGGGAACTCAATAAATATTATTTCATTGTCTTCACTTTCCATTGCCATAGGTATGGTTGTGGATGACGCAATAGTGGTGCTTGAGAATATCACAAAACATATAGAGAAGGGGAGCAAGCCAAGGGAGGCGGCGATTTATGCCACGAATGAAGTGTGGCTGGCTGTAATAGTTACAACCCTTACAATAGTTGCAGTATTCTTCCCCCTGACCTTTGTGAAAGGACTTACAGGTGTTATGTTCAGGCAGCTGGGTATGATAGTTACTCTTACAACCATTACCTCAACGCTGGCTGCCATTACACTTACGCCTACCCTTAGTTCACTGATGCTCAGGCTGCGGACAAAAAAGAAAAAAGTTAAAAAGCTGAGTTATGATAATACCATAAGAAGGTTTCTTGATTCTTTCGATGGTTTTTATGAGAGAACACTCAGGTGGGCAATTACACATAAAACATTTGTACTGATAGTTTCTATTCTTGTATTCGTGGGTTCAATAATGCTGATGAGCAGGGTAGGTACCGAATTTATGCCTGAGTCAGATCAATCTTCAATGAGTGCAACCATTGAGTTACAAACAGGTACCAGGGTTAATGAAACAAAGAATCTTGCCAGGAGGATAGATAGACTGTTAATGGAAAAATTTCCTGAGATAGATCTTATTTCCACATCCTCAGGATCCGATAAGGACGCAAATTTTGCTACCATGTTCAGTTCAACGGGGACAAATACCATATTGTATAGCATGTCGCTGGTGGATATTGAAGAAAGGGACAGGACAGTATGGGATATTGCTCAGGCGTTCAGGAATGAGCTGGATATGTTCCCTGAAATTGTCAATTACCAGGTTACAACATCAGAATCAGGCATGGGAGTCATAATGAGTAATAATATTGAGGTTGAAGTATATGGTTACGACATTGTGGAAACCAACAATGTGGCAAAGGAACTGGCAGACAAAATGAGCAGAATAGCAGGGGCTACCGATATACAGATCAGCAGGGATGCATCTAAACCTGAATTGCAGATAGTAATGGATCAGGACAAGATGATAATGCATGGCCTTAATACTGCTACTGTATCATCAGCAATCAAAAACAGGATCGATGGTATGCTGGCAACCAGGCTGAGGGAGTTTGGTGACGAATATGACGTAATTGTACGTTATAAAGAAGAATCAAGAAATTCTATCTCGGATGTGGAGAATATCCCTGTAAGGAATATGCAGGGACAGATAATTAGACTGGGTGAGATAGCTGAAGTGAAAGAGTTCTGGTCACCTCCTAATATTGAGCACAAGAGGAAAGAAAGAATAGTGTATGTGACAGCCACTCCACATAAACGGCCCCTGGGAGATATTGCAGCTGATATACAGCAGACAATAGATGAACTGGATGTCCCATCGGGTGTTTCCGTTGAAATATCAGGAGCAATTGAGGACCAGATGGAATCCTTTGCTGACCTTGGATTATTAATGGTACTAAGCCTGGTTCTCGTTTACCTGGTTATGGCTTCACAGTTTGAATCATTACGTATGCCTTTTATTATTATGTTCTCTATACCATTTGCATTTTCCGGCGTTGCATTGGCCCTTTTTATTACTGATACAACCTTAAGCCTTGTTGCCGGTATAGGAGCAATAATGCTTATTGGTATTGTTGTTAAGAATGCCATTGTGCTGGTAGACTATATCAACCTGATGAGAGACAGGGGCCTGGAGCTGTATGAGGCTGTAGCCCGGTCAGGAAGATCAAGGCTGCGCCCCGTGTTAATGACTTCTCTTACCACAATACTGGCTATGCTGCCCCTGGCAATGAGTGTTGGTGAGGGTTCTGAATTGTGGAGCCCTATGGGAATTTCAGTAATTGGAGGATTAATATTTTCAACCCTGGTAACTCTTGTGCTTGTCCCGGTGGTATATATAATATTCGCAAGAAGGGGAGAAAGGAATAAGAAGCGGGGAAGTATGGAAGATTATAAGTTCCTTGAATCAGGGGCAGTTAATTAAAACATAAAAAAATGAAAGCAGTATTTATTGTATATAATCAGGCTCATACTGAAAAAGTTGAATATATTTTTAAGACCCTTGGTATTGATGGCTATACACAGTGGACCAACATGAAGGGCTCAGGGAGCAGGGGTGGCGTGCCACATCTTGGAACACATACATGGCCGGAGATCAATTCAGCCACACTTACGGTGGTGGAAGATAATATGGTTAAGGATGTACTGGATTCGGTCAGGAAGATGGACGAGGTGAATAACGATGTGGGCGTCAGGGCTTTTGTATGGGATATTATCTCTGTATATTAAAATTATACACCCCCGCTTATTTAAGAGAATTAAGGAATTCCACGGCTTTTATCATATCTTCCTGGCTCCTCATTTTCAGTTTGTTATCTTTTATAAAATCATTTAATGCCTTCCCCTTATCACCGGCTATATCCAAAAGGTACTTTTTATTTCTGACAAATACAGGCTTACTATCTCCATGGGAAATATATAACAGGGGATCCCGAGTCTGGAATATAGCCGGTCTGGCATCCTGGTAGGGCTTTACAGGTTCTGCTTGTTTAAACACCACCTGGTACTGTTTTAGCAAGGAATACTCACCTTCAGCAATAATTTCAAGGTAGCCTTCCTTTTCAACAGACTGGTAATCGTAAAGGGTATATATAAAGCTGTGATCACCCATGATTACCTCGCAAACTATAACACCACGCTTTAGGGCGTATGCACCGTCTTCAAGTTTAACTTCAAAGAGATCATTATAAACATTATACCTGAGAGGTACGCCTTTGTAAATATTGCTGTCAGAAGAAATTACTATTGCCTCAGTAAATTCTTCATCCATATAGGGTGAGCCCTCGTAGTCTTCAACTTCACCTTTAAGTGCTTTCCTTATAAGAAGCTCATCATAGAACTTCTGGCCTTCAGCGCCGAGCCACAGGTTCTGTGCTGAGGCAGTGAATGCAACAAGAATTATGATTAAACTTATGTAAATCTTTTTCATAATTACCAATCTTTCATTTATACAAAGTTAATGAAATGAAAACAAAAAGGCACAGATATTCTTATCTGCACCTTCTATATTTTTTTATCTGTGTAATCTGAGTAAATCAGAGTAATCTGCGTTATTCTTCTTCCTGTTCTGCTTCGTACGACTTTATAACTGTTTCCTGTACATCAGATGGTACCTGGACATATTCAGCAAATTTCATGGAGTACATGGCACGTCCTCCGGTAAGGGAACTCAGTGCTGTTGAATATTTATTCATTTCAGCCAGGGGTACTTTTGCCTTTACCACTTCGAACCCCTTTTCACTGCTCATTCCCAGCACCATACCACGACGTCCCTGCAGGTCGCTTATCACGTCACCCATCCTGTCGGAAGGAACCATTATCTCAACATCATATACCGGTTCAAGTATTTTAGGATTGGCAGATTTGAAAGCATTACTGAATGCATTCCGGCCTGCCAGTTTAAAAGATATCTCGTTTGAATCCACAGGATGCATCTTACCATCGTAAACATATACCCTTATATCACGTGCGTATGATCCTGTAAGGGGTCCTTCTTCCATTTTTTCCATTATCCCTTTAAGTATAGCGGGCATAAACCTTGCATCAATTGAACCACCAACTATGCAATTTACGTATTCCAACATACCTCCCCATGATAGTTTATGTTCTTCTTTATCCCTTATAGATAATTTATAATCCTTTCCACCGACTTTCATGGCAGGATTAGGAGCTGATCCTTCTTCATATGGTTCGATTATAATATGTACCTCACCAAATTGTCCAGCACCACCTGATTGTTTCTTATGCCTGTAGTCAGCCTGGGCTGATTTTGTAATAGTCTCCCTGTAAGGAATCTTTGGGGCATAGAAATCTGTTTCGATCTTGAAAATATTATCAAGATGCCATTTCAGTATGTTTAAATGATATTCACCCTGTCCATAGATGATTATCTGTTTGAGCTCTTTTGAATACTCTATCAGTATTGTAGGATCTTCCTGGTGCATACGGTTGAGAGCTTCACCAAGTTTTTCTTCATCACCTTCACTTTTTGGTTTAATAGCTGTTCGGTATTTGGGTTCCGGGAAACTTATTTCCGGGAATTTATTATTACCCTGGCTATTAAGAGTGTGATTTGTCCTGGTATTTTTTAGTTTTACCACCGCACCAATATCTCCGGCCTCAAGCTCTGACACCCTTATCCTGTTCTTACCTGCGCTGACATAAATTTGTGATAATCTTTCCTTTGTACTATTATTGGCATTGACAACATCAAGGTTCTCAGTTAGCCTGCCCGAAATCACCTTGAAGAAATTTATCTCACCAATATGTTCCTCAACCGAAGATTTAAAAACAAATATTGAAGCAGGCCCGCCTGGGTCGCTTTTTACCTCTTTGCCATCCACAGTTGTCCATGCAGGCATGTCAGCAGATGAAGGAGCTACATTGGATATGAATTCAGTTATCCTGTCTATCCCAATATTATTTTTTGCAGCAGAGCAGAAGACCGGGAATATACCCCTGTTTACCAAGCCTGTCTTTATTCCGCTTTTCATTTCTTCTTCAGTCAGGGTATCATTTTCAAAGAATATTTCCATCAGGGACTCATCATTCTCAGCTGCTTTTTCAATTAGTTCTGACTGCAGTTCTGCTGCCCTGTCGGCATGCTCTGAAGGGATATCCACTTCTTCATAATTTCCACCTGCCTTGGGATATCTGAGCATCTTCATTTTGATAACATCAATCACAGCATCAAAGTTCTGACCCTCATTAACCGGATATTGTACCAGGGTAACGTTTCCGCCAAATCGATCCCTGAGCATTTCTACTGATTTATCAAAATTTGTTTTTTCGTGATCAAGGCCGTTAACACAAATAATGACAGGCTTATTCATTTTGTCAGAATGACGGAAATGAATTTCTGAGCCTACTTCCACACCGTTTTGAACATTTATAACCAGTACACCCGAATCGGCCACATGTAATGAAGATATAACACCACCAGCAAAATCATCAAGACCGGGCGTGTCAAGTATATTTATCTTGCTATTGCCATACTCTGTATAAAGAACTGAAGAGAAAACAGAGTTCCCGTTCTCTTGCTCTATTGGTCGGTAGTCAGATGCTGTATTCTTGTTTTCAACCGATCCCCTTCTTTCAATAATTCCTCCATTAAAGAGCATTGCTTCCGCGAAGGTGGTCTTGCCGGAGCCTGAATTACCAAGAAGTGTTATCGACCTGATCTGTCCGGCTTGATATTTTTTCATCCCTTTAAAGTTATTATTAGTTATACAATTATATCTATACCTGTTTTGAGCGCACAAAGTTAGAAAAAATATTTTAAATGTTACCCTGAGCAAAGCAAAGGATCAGAATATTTTATAAGGGTAAATTAATAATGGAATTGTTGAAAACCGGATTGATCGAATAACAGAACCTGAGGCTTAAAACAAATTCATAATTCATGAATTATTCGCATATTATTATTATTAAATTAGTAAGGGAATGTGGTATAGTTGCGTTTAAAGACAATCAGCTAGAAATATTAATAATGCATGCATTCAGTGTTCCGGCAGTTATCCGGGGAGGAATTATAAATGCATGTTGCACTGAAAAGTACATATACTGTCTTGCGCATGATAATTCAGAAAAGCTTACCCGGGACGACTTTAGAAAGGGCCAGAGGAATGTTTTTATTTTTAACTGGGATGGTACTCCTGTAAGAATTATTGCGCTCGCATTGAGAATAATTGGTCCTTCAACCTTTAATACAAGATAGTAGATATGAGAGACCTGTCAATTTTAACAACGTTAATGACAATCAAATCAGAGATATAACCATGAAATTGAACAGCAGACCAAGAAAAAAATTAGAGTTTAAATCACCAGGTAGTATTTTTTTAAATAGTTTTAACCCTAAAGTTGCACTTGCCTCTTGAATTTTCGAATCACTATTTTTCCCCTGATTATTTGCACGATACAAAATTTTTCCTTTCCTTTGCGCCGGTTTTTTAGACCCAGGAGTACCGGTGGTTTTCTCCTATAAGTAAGTGAATAAAAAATATTCTCTGGGAAACAATCGGGAAGGAACCTGTTAGAAACTTACGTTTTTCAGGTAAAGAGACAGGAAAAACCGTTTTAACTGTCACATGGTGGCAGAGGGGTAATTATACTCTGTAAATATTGATAGTTGATTTAATTTAATATAAACAATTTTAATATAAACAATTGTATTTATGCCAACAATACAACAATTAGTAAGAAAGGGCAGAAAAAGGCTTGTTGAAAAAAGCAAAGCTCCTGCTTTGGATTCATGCCCTCAACGTAGGGGTGTATGTGTACGTGTATACACAACCACGCCCAAGAAGCCAAACTCGGCCATGCGTAAGGTGGCCAGGGTAAGGCTCACAAATGGCAAGGAGGTTAACGCTTACATCCCTGGAGAAGGACATAATCTTCAAGAACACTCAATAGTGTTGATAAGAGGCGGCAGGGTAAAAGACCTTCCGGGAGTCAGGTATCACCTTATACGTGGAGCACTTGACACTTCAGGTGTCGAAGGTCGTACTCAGAGGCGCTCTAAATACGGGGCTAAAAGACCAAAGAATTAGTTGTTAACAATGCAAGGAGTTAGATAATGAGAAAATCAAGACCAAAAAAGAAGATCATTCTTCCTGATCCTAAATTCAATGACCCTTATGTAACCAGGTTTGTAAATAACCTGATGCTGAATGGTAAAAAGAATCTTGCATTCAAGATTTTTTATGATTCTCTTGACATTGTTGAAGGGAAAGTGAAGGATGAAGAGAAGAGTGCTCTTGAGATATGGAAGCAGGCACTGGAAAATGTCACACCACAGGTAGAGGTGAAAAGCCGTAGAGTTGGGGGAGCTACATTCCAGGTCCCGATGGAAGTCAGAGGTGACAGGAAGATCAGTATCAGTATGAAGAACCTTATTTTCTTCGCACGTAAAAGGTCTGGCAGGAATATGGCTGAAAGGCTGGCAGCCGAAGTGGTAGCAGCTTACAACAGTGAGGGAGGAGCTTTCAAAAGAAAAGAAGATACGCACCGGATGGCTGAAGCAAATAAAGCTTTTGCCCATTTTCGGTTTTAGATAGCAGAAATTACAAACGGTAATGAGTAATAACCTCGAAAATACGCGTAATATAGGCATCATGGCTCACATTGATGCTGGTAAGACCACCACTACAGAAAGAATTCTGTTTTACACCGGTCGTACCCATCGCCTTGGTGAAGTGCATGATGGCAATGCTCAGATGGACTGGATGATCCAGGAGCAGGAGCGCGGCATCACGATCACTTCTGCTGCCACGACTGCGTACTGGCGCGACCACTGCATCAACATCATAGACACGCCGGGACACGTCGACTTCACGGCC
>DOZA01000077.1:0-3967 GCA_003518245.1 Bacteroidales bacterium
TCTCCCCTCTGAAAATCATTAGTCTCACTCCTCAAATATTTTTTCGGTGGGAATAGCTCTCCTCCCACGCCTGTATTTACAATAAGTCTGTATGAATCTATTCCTGTCATATAAAAGTCCCTTAATCTTTTATACGATGAATATTGCAGGCCGAAGGACATATCAACCGGTATCCATCCGTCACCCTCAAAATATACCTCACACCAGTCATGCAGATTTTCTTCACCCGGATGCATCATCCACCCGCTTTGCCATCTTGCAGGTATTCCTTTATACCTTAGCAGAGAAAGTAACAGGAATGTTTTCATCCCGCAATCACCGTGGCGATTCCTTAGGACATATCCAGGTATATCAGGCACAGTTGAGTACTCCAGCGCACCGGCCCAGGGGATATTATTATCTATCCAGTAATATAAGCTTTGTAAAACCTTTAATGGGATACTGTCATTCACTGTAATACTGTCAGCCAGAGATCTGACATCATCTGAGAAATTAATATGAGGCAATTCCTCTGAGGTATATTTCTTATACAACCCGGAAATGGTATCATACGGGAAAATATTAATGTCACAGGGATTATGATACTGACCCGATGATTCATAGCTGAAAGAAGCTTTAAACACTACAGGCTGTCCTTCAACAGCTATAGCTTCCATATAGATAGTCCTGTGTAACATTGTATCGGGTGAGATGATATAATTACTATCAGAAGCAGATATGAACTCTATATTGTTTTGCCTTGGGATATCTTCCTTTGGCCATGGAAGCCAGCACCTTATTACTTCGCCGCCAGGGACAATATCAGGCTTAACTATAAGAGTATAATTAATAATCATCTTTACAGGCATCCCGATCTTTGATCTCTGTGCTGATTCTCTCATCACTTCCAGGGTATGTTTTTTGAGAAATTGGGAGAATTCCTCCCCTGCCTCCAATGAGTCTCTTAGAGCTCTGTCTTCATTGAAACCTCTTATTAATTTAAGGTTTGACACTGCCCTGTTAAAATATCGCTTTTCTCCATCTATAATCCTGTATTCAAGCCATTTATTATCCTCCCATTCCTTAATATCCTTCTCTGTAAAACTGAGCTTATTCTTTTCCAGCAATGGAATAATTTCTTCCTCCGTTACAATGAAATCAAGGTAGATCCTTTCTGCTATTTGAATCAATGAATCAGCTTTATGGATTAATTTTTCCTCTTCAGGAAATACATTCTTGAGTGAATCATAAAGTTGAAACGTGTTTCCCAGCCTACCTGCAAAAAATTCCTGTTGAATTTGTTTATAAATCCCTGTGCCGTCAGGCCCATGTGAACAGCCAGTCAGTAATAAAATTACAAGTGATGAAAATACAATATGATTTTTCATATCATCAGCTATATTTATTTAAGTCCATTAAAGATACAAGCTTCTTCAAAATCTTCAATATCCGAAGTGAGCAAGATACGCGACTGAAGGAAGCAAATTACACGACCAAAGGGAGCAAGTTACATTTATCCCATCATTCCATAAAAAAAACTTCTATATTTGTGGAATTCTCAGACTTAAGTGATATTTAGATAATTTTAAAAAAACTCATTATGCTTAAAAATCATCCAAAGGGTTTACTTGTTGCTTTCTTTACCAATATGGGCGAAAGGTTTGGCTTTTACACCATGATGGCTATTCTGGTTTTATTCCTGCAGGCTAAATATGGACTTACTGAAGATAAAGCCGGGGATATTTACAGCTGGTTTTATTTTGCCATTTATGCTCTTGCCCTGATTGGTGGTATACTGGCCGATACCACAAGAAAATATAAGTCTGTTATACTAATCGGCCAGGTTATCATGTTTGCAGGATATATAATCATGGCAATACCCAATTTAACCCTTACCGTTACTGTCATAGGCCTTTTCACTATTGCTTTCGGGAATGGATTATTCAAGGGAAACCTGCAGGCTGTTTTAGGGCAGATGTATGACAACCCAAAGTATGATGCTGTCAGGGACAATGCATATCTGATTTTCTATATGGGGATTAATATAGGTGCGTTTTTTGCACCCTTTGCTGCTACCGGGGTACGTAACTGGTGGCTAAAGGTTAATGGTTTTCTCCATGACGGTAGTTTACCGGCATTATGTCACCAGTACCAGGATGGCACACTAGCTGATGTTGATGCATTCAAGACACTGGCTGGTGAAGTAAGCCTCAGCGGACCGGTTACTGACCTTTCAACATTTGCAAGTGATTACCTTAGTAGTTTCTCCGTTGGCTATAATTACGCCTTCGGGGTAGCTGCAATAGCAATGGTTATTTCACTGCTGGCATATATTATCTTTAACAAGCATATTCCTAAAAAACAATATGTTGAGGGAGAGTCTACCATCACAATAACTGAAAAACCCCTAGCTATTCCGGTTGCTATTATTGCAGGAGGTATAACAGCCTTCCTTATAAGCCTATTTAAGGACTGGGCAACAGGTATGGCTATAGGTTTATTTATTGCTTTCGTCACATGGATAGCCATGATCTCCAAGAAGGATGAGATACAAAAAGTCGTAGCACTACTGCTTGTATTCTTTGTAGTGGTATTCTTCTGGATGTCGTTCCACCAGAATGGACTGACTCTCACGTTCTTTGCCAGGGATTATACTGTCAAGACAGTTGACAACTTTACCTACATGTTTTTCACACTTGAAAACATCTTATCTGTTATAGCTGTGATAGCTGGCATTGTGTTATTGCTTGGCAGGAAAAAGAATCTTAACACAAGGTTAATAGGAGCCGCCTTGCTTGTTGCTGGAGGCACTGCAGCAACAATATTTTTCAGGCAGGCTAAACCCCAGGGTAATCCTATAGCACCTGAAGTGTTCCAGTCATTTAATCCCCTTTTCATAGTCACACTCACCTTTGTGGTTGTATCATTTTTTGCATGGCTTAATAAAAGGAAAAAGGAACCGTCAACACCCAAGAAGATTGGTATAGGTATGATTATAGCTGCTGTTGCTTTCGTGGTTCTTCTTATCGGTTCACTCAACCTGATATCGCCACATGAGCTACAGTTTATAGATGAAGCCGGAAATATAAAGTTCAGGCCGGTTCCGGATTCATCCAGGGTAATGCCGTACTGGCTTATCTCTTCCTATTTAATACTCACAATAGCCGAGCTGTTCCTCAGTCCTATGGGATTGTCCTTTGTTTCAAAGGTAGCACCTTCAAGGTTCCAGGGAATAATGCAGGGAGGATGGCTGCTTGCTACAGCTGTTGGCAATAAACTGCTTTTCGTAGGAAGCTTCTTCTGGGGCAAGCTTGACCTGTGGCAGCTATGGTTGATATTTATAGTATGTAGTTTACTGGCAGCAACATTTATATTCTCAATACTCAAATTCCTTGAACGGGTAAGTTCGAAAAAGGACTAATTAACACGAATGAATTAGGAAAGGTCCTCAATGATTGGGGACCTTTTTTATTCCTTCGCTCCAACTTTTTACTTTTTACTTTTATCTTTTTACTTTGTACTTCTTCCTTTTGTCTTTTGTCTTTTATCTTTTATCTTTTGTCTTTTATCTNNTCTTTTATCTTTTCTCTTTCGTCTTTTCTCTTTCGTAAACAATTTTCCCGTTTACAATTGTCATAAGAATATTCATTTTGAGGATTTCTTCCTGGTCGCAATTTAAAAGGTTAAGATCACATACTGATATATCTGCCAGCATACCTTTTTTTAAACATCCCCGTATATCATTTTCAAAAGCAGCATAAGCATTATTTACGGTATAGGCTTTCAAAGCATCATGCACACTTATCTTCTGTTCCGGGAACCAGCCTCCCTTTGGTTCATGCTTCAGGGTGGTACGGTTCACAGCAGCATGAATAAGGTTCCGGGGATGCATAAGATATTCAGCAGCTGATGTACCTGGCCAGTCAGAGCCAAAAGATAAAACTGCCTCATTATCAAGTAATGATTTAAAGGCATATGCTCCCTTGCA
>DOZA01000077.1:3994-4489 GCA_003518245.1 Bacteroidales bacterium
CTCTCTTCCATCCAGCGCATATCATCAGACAGGTGATATGGATTTACCTCGGCAATTACATTCAACTCCTTAAAACGCGGGAAGTCTTCCGGACGTACTACCTGAGCATGAATAACCCTGAAACCATCAAGGGTTGATCCTGTTTCTTTCATAAGACGCTCATAAGTATCAAGCATTAATGATACCCCTTTTGTGCCTATTGCATGTACATTTGAAACAAATCCCCCTTCATAGCCCTTTTTTATCATACTGTACATCTTCTCCATATTTGGGATAATCAATTCAGGATCATCGCTAGTATGTCTTCTGTAATGACCGTAGTTTTCAGGTTGATCATTATATGGTTCAAAGAAAAGGGCTCCGTGAGTACCCATAATACCATCAATATAGCCCTTTAAAGCACCATACCTTAGAAAATTATCCTTCTTATGAGTAAAGGGATGCATCCCCATCCTCAATCCATTATCAACCAGCTCGTTAACTCTTGAAAGATCG
>DOZA01000218.1 GCA_003518245.1 Bacteroidales bacterium
TAGGCTGTTTGTTGTGTTGCCACCGGTCTTTCCCAGGCATAAGATACACTATCTACTTCCCATCCCAAGGGACGCCAGCGGTAAGGGCTTGCAAAGGGTCCTGCATCCACTCCTTTTGTCATATCAAAATCGGTGCCTTCGTAATGATCGCGCCGAAGACTGAACACATCTTCCAGCGATACCTTCTTATCGGGCTTGATGAACAGCGGATAAGGATCAGCTCCCTCAACAGCCCTGTGATAATCGGGTGACAGCTCAAGCGAAGGGGCACAGCGTCTGAAGATGCTCCATACCCTGGAGGCACAGGCATGCAGGCTTGACGGAGTAGGAGGACAATAAGCAAGGTTAAAACGGAATGGCTCTCCCAAATCAGGGTCGTAGTATCCCTTTTCTATGGCAAAGGATTTAATATCCTTGCAATACATACAGTTTTCCTTATCATCAAAAGGTATCTCACCTATCCTTGAAAGGTTGGCATGGCATGAGATATAGCCATCGGGCACCCTTATGGCAACCCATATGGCTCCTTTCACACCGGGACCCTTACCCGATATTTCCATAAACCAGGCCTCTTCAGGATCGGAAATGGAGAAGGCCTCCATAGGACCGCTATAACCATATTCCTCCACCAGGTCTATGATTACCTTTATCCCTTCCCTGGCCGTTGTTGCCCTCTGAAGCATCAGTTCCATCAGCTGGCCATATCCCAGTATTCCATCAGGGTTATACAGCTCCCTGCGCCCGCTGGTTGTCGTTTCGCCAATAGCCACCTGATGCTCGTTGACATTCCCCACAATCTTATATGTATGGGGTACCTGCCTGATCTTATACACATCCCCTCCCCTCTTCCTTATTTCAATAAACATATCATCGTTATGATCCATAGCAGGCAGATAGCGCATACGGCCAACAAACTCGGCATCGCATGCATAGGTTATCATTACCGAACCATCGGCAGAAGCCCCTTTTGACACAAGCAGGCTGGTGCAATTATCATTTCGTTCCTGTGCGCTGGTATTGAAAAATATAAGGCACAGACTGACAGCAAAAAAAATCTTTTTCATTGGTTTCTTCTTTTTAAAATTACAGATTCCAACAAAATACGAAATTAATAAGAAGCATTTTTATAAAATATGTTAAAAATAGAGCAGGTAATTCCTCAGCCAGTTCCATATAATCCTTAATGGAAGGGTAATAACAATGAACATGGCATACAGCATTGCAATAACTATCATAAGAATAATGTTTATTTCACCACCGGCAAGGTTAGTTTCCCCGGTAATGGTTCCGTCCGACCATTTGACGTATTCGGTGCTGTTTGCGTCAAAATTAACCAGGGAGCTTATAAATGAAGAACTCACTATCGCAGCTCCCATATCATCAATAGTGGATAATGTGCCATCACCATAACTTTTTTCCCGGAAAAGGAAATATGGTCTCCTCAATGTTATCATATACAGGATTATTTAAAAGAGCCAGCAAGGACTGATAATCAGCGATAAGCTAAGAAAGGATATTGATTTAAAACCGTGACCAGATAGTTAAGAAATATTTTATATCTTTGTTTTAGACGAGATAAAAGCAATAATATTGCTCACCTGTTTTTTATCATAAGGAAGGCATTGGAAAAACATGGTGAATCTCTTGTGGAAACCCACATACCTTAATTAAGTTTCAGGTATGTGGTTTTTTTTTAATGTAGATACTTTATGAAAAAGCTGCTTATATTATTAACTACCCTGATTATAGTATTTTTCGGAACGCTTTTGCTGTTTCCCTCACTTTACTATTCATCTTCATTTGGCCAGAAAATCATACTAAGGTTTGAAGGAGACAAAGCGGCACGATTCTATTTTAATCCAAAAAGCGGATCAACAGATACCCTGTACATGAAAGGAGTAATATATTCAGGGACTCTTGAAGATTTCAACTATGTCATTAAGAAACACCCTGAGATTAAAACCCTTACCATGGCAGAAGTTCCCGGCTCTGTCGATGATGAAACAAACCTTGCAGTATCTCTCCTAATCAGGGCTCATGGAATAAATACATACATACCTGAAAATGGATGGGTTGCATCAGGAGGAACAGATATGTTCCTGGCAGGTTATAAACGTGAACGACATCTTAATACAAGGATAGGTGTCCATTCATGGGGTGGAGAAAAGCTGAAAGCCACCGAATATCCCAGAAACCATGAGGTACATCGTAAATATCTTAATTACTACAGGGATATTGGAATAAGCAAAGATTTTTACTGGTTTACATTAGAAGCTGCACCTGCTGAAAAGACGCATTGGTTATCAGTCCAGGAAATAGATAAATTCAATGTTATTACGGAGACTATCTTCGACAAGATGCTCATAAACCAGAAGACATTATCATCAGATGAATACCGGGGAAGAAAAACCGGTGAAAACCAAAAAGCACAGGCCTTGATTTCCGAATCCTTTAACAATACAGGGCTACTCACATTTAACAATTCATATAAGCAAGAATTTAATTTCTTCAATGAAGAAGAACAAAAGACATACTGTGCTACCAACATTATCGGATACCGGACCGGGAGCAAATTACCTGACAAATATATTGTTATAGGAGCTCACTATGACCATTTGGGAGTAATACAAGACAGTATATATAATGGAGCCGACGATAATGCTTCAGGGACTGCTGCATTGATGATGCTTGCAGAATATTTCTCCGTTTTTCAGCCCCGTCACTCCATTATTTTCGCCGCATTTGATGCAGAAGAAATGGGATTGCACGGATCAAGGTATTTTATTGATAATCCACCGGTTAAGACCGACAATATAATACTTGACATCAATATGGATATGCTAAGCTATAATCCAAATAATGAGATCTATGTATCAGGAACATATTATTATCCTCAATTCCGTGACCTTATTGAGGAAATTGAACACGATGATGATTTGGTTGTCCTCTTCGGCCATGATGACCCTAATGACAAAACCATTGATTACTGGATGAATGGATCTGATAATGCCCCGTTTTTCCGGAAAGGGGTCCCAAATATCACCTTCAGCGAAGAGGATCATGTTTATTATCACCAGCCAGGTGATGATTACAGGAATATGCACCATGTTTTTTATAAGGGTGTGGCAGGTTTCATACTTGATGTAATTAAGGAAGTTGACATGGGAATGCCCCAAACAGAAGAAAGAGATAAACAATAATTAATTATCTAAAAAATAATGTGTTATGGTATCCATATTAAAAGAAAAAGAGATATTTGATATAGTTGATGGCATAGACGTTGTTGATGCTATTGAAAAAGGGTTTATAGAATACAGTAAAAAAAGGGTTATTGTTCCACCGGTAGGGGAATTACTTTTTGACAAACCCGTGGGAGAGGCCCATATTAAATATGGGTATATTAAAGAGGATGACTATTACTGTATCAAGATTGCTTCAGGCTTCTATGGCAATACAGAACTGGGTATTTCATCAAGCCAGGGAATGATGTTACTCTTCAGTCAAAAAACAGGTGAACCTGTTGCAATTCTTCTTGAAGGCGGGAATTTAACCAATATCCGTACAGCAGCAGCCGGAGCTGTGGCAGCCAGGCATTTCGCACCCTCAAAGGTAAAAGCAACAGGTATATTAGGGGCAGGTATACAGGGCAGGTTGCAGCTCAAATACTTGAAAAACATAATAAATTGCAGCAAGGCCTGGATATGGGATATTAATCCACAGGCAGCGATAAAGTACAAGCAGGAACTGGAAGCTGAGTATGATATTGAAATTGCATCTTCCCCAACTGAAGTAGCAAGAAACTGTAACCTTATTATCACTACTACACCGGCAAGCTCACCCCTGCTACATAAGGAAGACATCAGGCCCGGTACACATATTACAGCAGTAGGGTCTGATACTCAAGTCAAACAGGAACTTGACAGTGATATACTGTGTATGGCAGACATTGTTATTTCCGACAGTATAGATCAGTCCCTTACCCGTGGTGAAGTTTACCAGGCACGTAAAAACAATGCTTTTGACCAAAAAAAGATAATTGAGCTGGGAAAAGCTATAATTGATAAAAAACTTCAGAGATCTAACGACAATCAAATTTCAGTAGTTGACCTTACAGGGGTTGCTGTGCAGGATATTATGATTGCAACAGCAGTATATAGGAGTCACCTTTCAAACAAGAAATAGAAATTTTAACAGGAGGAAAAAATGAATATTCCATTTTTTGAATTAGAACGGGTACAATCACTTTTTGAGAACACTGTGGATTTCAACCTAACGGAAAGTGGTTTCCATCCATTTACAATGAATGAGTTGCTCTCGGAAGTTGAAATAGAAAGCCTTGGCAACCTGGTTCTGGGTTACGGTCAAACCAACGGATCCATACCGCTCAGGATAAAGATAAGTAAGCTTTATAATAGTTGTGATACAGAAAATGTAATGGTTACAAACGGGTCCTCAGAAGCAAACTTTATTGCCTGCCATACCCTGCTTGAAAAAGGTGACGAGGTTATAATGATGATACCTAACTACATGCAGATATGGGGCATTGCAGAAGAAATGGGCTGTATAACAAAAGCATGGCATTTGATAGAGAAAAACGACTGGGTCCCTGATATGGATGAACTCAGGGAGTTGGTTAGTCCTAAAACCAGGATGATAGCTATATGTAACCCCAATAACCCTACCGGTTACACTCTTACCTCAGAGGAGATGAAAGAAATTGTTGAAATAGCCGGGAGTGTTGATGCCTGGATCTATTGCGATGAGGTTTACAGGGGAGCAGAACTGAATGGTCAAACCCTTGAAAGTTTTATCGGAATGTACGACAAGGTTATGGTAAACGGTGGGTTGTCAAAAGCTTATGCACTGTCCGGCCTCAGGATTGGATGGCTTGTTGGCCCGAAAGAACTGATCGCAGATACCTGGGCCTACCACGATTATACTTCCATTACAGCCGGTATAATAAGCAACTATATTGCCGAGATTGCCTTACAACCTGTAAAAAGAATGGAAATACTGACCAGAAACAGGAATATGCTGAATGATAACCTGCAAAGTGTAATAAACTGGCTCAATCATTATGGCGATCTGTTTGAGTATGTTCCTCCAAAAGCAGGAGGAATGATATTTATCAAGTATAACCTGAGAATTAATTCATCTGAGCTGGCCAAATGGCTGAGGCTTGAAAAGAGCGTGTTCATACTTGCCGGTGATTGTTTTGGAATGGATAGTTACTTCAGATTAGGCATAGGCCAACAAAAACAATATATTCTTGGTGGACTGGAACGTATTAAAGCAGCCTTGAAAGAGCGTTTCAATCTGTAAATATGGATTTTATTTATGCAATCATGAAAAATATACCAATTAGTTACAAGGAAATAGAAAAAGTCTACCGGCAGATCAAACATAATCTATTGCATACTCCATTACAGTATTCTCACAGATTAAGTAAAATTTCAGGGGCAGAAGTATATTTCAAACAGGAATATGCACAGATTTCGGGTTCATTCAAATTGCGTGGAATTTTAAGTAAGCTATATACCCTTAAACGGGAAGATTTCACCAAACAGTTTGTTGCTGCTTCAACAGGAAACCATGCCGCAGCATTTGCACATGCCTCAAGGAAATTCGGTTTTAAAGGAATCCTTTTTCTGCCAAATAATACAGGAAAAGCCAAGCTTGAAGCAATTGAACATTATCCCATAGAAAAGATATTTTTTGGAAATTCCAGCATGGAAACTGAGAAAAAGGCTACAGAACATGCAAATGAAATTGATGGAGTATTAATACACCCTTATAACGATGTGGAAATAATTAAAGGACAAGGCACTATTGGTATTGAGATAAGGCAAGATCTGCCTGACGTTGACTATATCCTTGCTCCTGTGGGAGGCGGGGGGCTTATATCCGGCCTGAGTATTTACTTCAGTAATGATGATTCTGTAAATATTATCGGTTGCCAGCCTGAAAATGCTTCCGAGATGTACGATTCAGTAAGATTAAACAAAATTGTGGAACCAAGTACAACACCCACAATATCAGACGCAACTGCCGGGGGGATTGAAGACG
Organism: Bacteroidales bacterium; assembly: GCA_003518245.1. Taxonomy (GTDB): domain Bacteria; phylum Bacteroidota; class Bacteroidia; order Bacteroidales; family VadinHA17; genus UBA9300. The sequence goes on from DOZA01000218.1 coordinate 6,067, forward strand.
ACGCCCTTACATATCATATTTGCAAAAAATATATTGATGGTTTTGAGTTAAGCAGTGAAGAAGAGATAATGAAAGCTATCCCCTTTATTATAAAATATCATCAAACCCTTATAGAACCTTCATCTGCTCTTCCGGTTGCTGCCTTGCTCAACAGCAACGGCAAGTACAAAGGAAAAAAAGTTGTCCTTGTCTTAACCGGTAAGAAAATAGACATAAACCTGTTAAAGGATATCCTTGTTAAATACTCAAATTATTATTAGGATACCAGGTTGAAGTCTACAGGAAATTCTTTTCAACATACTCCTGGAATTTGTCCTTATACTGGTCGCCCACAGGGATACGCGTATCGCCAAAGACTATACGGTTGCGTTCTATGGTATGTATTGTATCAAGGTTTACTATATATGACCGGTGCACCCTTATAAACCTTTCGGAGGGCAGTTTTTTCTCCATGATCTTTAATGATGAAAGTGACAGTATAGGCTTCTTCTCATCCCTGAGGTATACCTTTATATAGTCTTTCAGCCCTTCGATATAATGGATCTCACTAAAATTTATTCTCCTGATCTTGTACTCTGATTTAAGGAACAGGAAGCCACCCCTGACCTCGGCATGGAAGCATGCTTATAAAAAGGATTGCTGTAATTATTTTTTTCATCATTTCTTTCATTTTTTATTGATTCCTGTTTCAAAAGTACTACAGCAGGGAGGTATAAATGAAATGAAATAGACGAAGGGGAAGATTTCACCGACGGAGACTCAATTTTTATCTCTCCGGGGTATTAGACAGGCTATGATACCGGCAACGAAAGTAAGAATAAACAGGGCCCATGGTAATTTTACATAGCTGTCATTATCTAAAGAATAAGTAATAGTATCCTTGCATTCAATATATTTTCAATACATTTAACAATAAGATCAATACACAATGTCAAAAAAAATCCAACTATCCAAAGACAAGACCAAGCCTAACTACACAGGCGGTGATCATTAGGCATCAGCGGCTTATCCACAGCCTTAATGTGGCTGAAAAATACCACAGGAAAAAAAACACTGATAATTGAAAAGAACCCTTATACAGGGGGTTATTGTACAGCATATCAGAAAGGAGATTATGTTTTCGAGACCACCCAGCTATTTCCTGATATTATTGATATGATGGAATATCTGGGGATTAAAATCAATCTTAAGAGATACGAGAATGATTTTATGAGGCGCATAGTGGTTCATGGAGATAAGGTTACCGAATATAAAATACCTGCCGGTACTGTTATAACCACAATAGATCCAATGGTCGGACTAAGAAAGCTGGTAGGCGACGAGTATTTACCGGATAGCTATATTGAAAAGCTCGAAAAAGATAGTAATGTCAACATCATCTGTTAATGTGGCACTGGGCCTTGATGATAAGCTTGATCTGGCTTCCATGGACCTCGATTACCCTTATAATGTTGTATCAACAGGTCTGGGCACTTCTGAAAAACTGTTCGAGGGATTCATGGCAGGTGATAATGCTTTTTCTGAAGATTGTTTC
>DOZA01000288.1 GCA_003518245.1 Bacteroidales bacterium
CCTGGAAGGGTGATGCGAACAGTTCAAGGTTACGTATGGTAAAACGATCAAGCCAGACATATTTATCTTCTTCTATCCTTGATATACCTGTTATATGGCCAGTCTTTTCATGCTGGGTAATATCCAGGTAGTAAAGTATAGCTCCGGCTGCAATTATTGCATAATCGAGACCATGTATACCGAAACCTTTCAGCGAGCGTGTACCAAAATGTTTAAGTAGCCTGTCATTTGCAGCATCAATCCTGAATATCCAGTCATCAAGTTTATAATTATAATATCTTGATCCGTATCTCTGCCTGTAATCTTCTGTTTTACCTTTCTCAAAAAGCACCTCTTTGGGAGCGAAATTACTAAGCAGTTGATCAATATATGTATGTGAGCCCTCAGCAACGAGAAATTCACCGGTTGATATATCAAGAAAAGCAACTCCGCTTATTGTTTTATGTATATGTACTGCTGCCAGGAAGTTGTTTTCCTTGTTTTCTAATACATTATCATTCAGGGATACACCGGGGGTAACCAGCTCGGTAATATCTCTCTTAACAATTTTTTTGGCAAGCTTGGGATCTTCAAGCTGTTCACAGATGGCCACCCTCTGTCCGGCCCTTACAAGCTTTGGCAGGTAATTATCAAGTGCATGGTGTGGAAAACCCGCCAGCTCAACCCATGATGCGGCACCATTGGCCCGTCGTGTAAGTGTTATACCCAGTATCTCGGATGAGCGGATGGCATCTTCTCCGAAGGTCTCATAAAAATCACCTACGCGAAAAAGCAAGATAGCATCAGGATGTTTTTCCTTGATGTTGTAGTATTGCTTCATCAGAGGCGTTTCGACATATTTTTTTGATCCCTTCATAATTATAATATAGCCGCTTAAATTATTCAATCTCTGCAGGCAATACAAATATACGATGATGAATGTTTTAAAGAAAGGTCTCATCAATGATTATTCCAATAAAAACAAGCATCAATTATTGAAAGTGAAAAATCTTATTTGTATATTCATCTCTTTAATTAACCGAATTAATTCTTTCACTTCAAATGAATAAAGTACTAGTTTTAGGAGCCGGGATGGTTGCAAAACCCATAGTTGAATATCTTCTTGATAATGGTTTCAGTGTTAATCTTGCAAGCAGGACAGTATCAAAATCTGAGGAGATAATTAAGAACCACCCTAATGGGAAAGCTATCGCACTGAAGGTTGCTGATAAGGAAGCCCTTATTGCACTTATAAAAGATGCAGACCTTACAGTCAGTCTATTGCCATACAAATTCCATGTCGAGGTAGCAAAGATATGCCTTGAATATGGAAAACCAATGGTTACCACTTCCTATGTTAAGAAAGAGATGCAGGACCTGGATGAACAGGCCAGGGGCAAAGGAGTTATACTGCTTAATGAGATAGGCCTGGACCCGGGTATTGATCATATGTCAGCCATGAGAATTATTGATGCAGTAAAAGGTAAAGGCGGGAAGATTGAAAAATTCTACTCTCTTTGTGGTGCTCTTCCTGCACCTGAAGCCGCAGATAATCCATTCAAATATAAGTTTTCATGGAGCCCGAGAGGAGTGATACTGGCAAGCAAAAATGATGCTCTGTATCTTAAAGATGGGGAACAGGTTGCCATTAATCCCAAAGATCTTTTTAAGGATATCTTTCCTTTTACTTTTAAAGGGCTTAGTGATTTTATTGTATACCCTAACCGCGACTCAATAAGCTATATCGACATATATGGCCTTGAGGGCATCAGCACTATTTACCGTGGCACTTTCAGGTATAAGGGATGGTGCGAAAGCCTGGATGCGATGAAAACCCTTGACCTGCTAAGTGATAAAGATGATAACTATTCAGGAATGAAATATTCCGATCTGATCAGGAACAGTATAAAGAAAAGTGAAGGATCATTACAGGAACAGACAGCATCATACCTGGGGATAGATGTAGATGCCATAGCCATACAATCACTTGAATGGCTTGGTTTGTTCAATGATACAAGAATACCGGATAATTACAGGACTGCTTTTGATATTATCGCTGATCTGATGCTAAGCAAAATGATGCTGGGCAAGAACGAGCGTGATATAATAGCTTTACAGCATCTTTTCCTTGCCTGTTATGAAGATGGCAGCAGAGAGGTTATAAGCTCCAGGATGGTGGACTATGGTACACCGGCAACTGACACCTCCATATCCCGTACTGTTGCTTTACCTGCTGCAATAGCCGTAAAGCTCATTCTCGAGAAAAAGATAACCATTACCGGTGTTCACAGGCCGGTAAAGAAAGAGATATATGAGCCTGTATTAGATGAACTTGAGACAATGGGTATTAAGATGGAGGAAGAATTCGGACTTCCTGAATCTGAAATGATAAGTTAGAAATTAAGATAATAAGCAGAGGTTAACTTTTTATAGGCCACTGTATACTGATGTCGTTTTCCCGATTCAATAGTAAGGAATGATTGATGCATTTCTTTTTTCACCCGGCTGAATTCCATCAGTATCCTTTTTACCGGTGAGGAAGGAAGAGGTTTTACTTTAAGCATCTTATTACAATACAATCCAAATTCAGAGGCATCAGCAATAAACAGTGCTGCCCCGGTATATGGTAACACAAGGCAGAAGGTCCCTTCTCCCGATAATAACCTTTCTACTGCTTTTAATAAATCTCGGGGATTAAGATTGATATCATGCCTGGCCCGCCCAAGTCGCTCATCCTTATTTTTAAGTGAGTTACTGAAAAAGGGAGGATTGGAAACGATAAGATCAAAGGTCCTGGCCGGTAAATAATCCTGTATTGATGTGTTTACCAGTCTGATTCTTTTATGCCATGGACTATTATTGACATTTAATAAGGCTTCCTCATAAGAGGTTTTATCAGCCTCAACAGCCACTATATCACATTCTGTCCTCTGGCCAAGCATAAGTGCCAGCAGTCCTGTTCCGGTCCCAATATCAAGTATGTTACCGGCAGAGGATGCATCAGCCCATGCTCCGAGCAATACACCGTCGGTACCCACTTTAAAAGCAGATCTTTCCTGATTTATCCTGAACTGTTTAAAATCGAAGTATTTCATACTAGAAGTTCTCTATTATACCCAGGCCGAAAAGTGAAAAGTCATATTTAACAGGGTCATCAGCATCAAATTCACGTAATGTGGATGTAAGTTCTTCTACCGCTTTCCAGTCGTCCTGCTTACGTGAGAGAAGTTCAAGTTTACGGGATGTATTACCGGTATGAAAATCCAGCGGTATATACAGAACAGATTTATCAATCTTTTTCCATATTCCAAAGTCAACACCGTGGCTGTCATCTCTAACCATCCACCTGAAAAACATATTTAACCTTTTACCGGCTGCTCCCCTTGAGATATCAGCAAAATGTTTGAGTGTCCTATTATTATGAGGTATGCTGAAAAACTCATCCCGTAAGCTGATAATAGCTTCCTTCCAGCTTCTACCATTATTTAGACGACTAACAATAACATCCTCCATGCTGTCATACCTGGTATAGATATTTTTCAGCCCCTGCATGAATGTTCGGCAGTCATTACCATTGAATGTGCGGTAATAGAATTTTTCTATCTTATCCAGGCTGCTGCTACATATATTCATAATATAATCATGAGGACTCTGTCCCATGAGATTCATAAGGTTATTAGCTGAGTTAATGATCAGGTCTCGTCTTCCCCAGGCTATTGTAGCAGTCAAAAATCCTGATATTTCAATATCCTGCTTCAGGCTATATTTATGTGGTACTGATACAGGATCTTTTTCTATAAATGAAGGATTATTAAACTGTTCATATTTCAATTCAAGGAAATCCTTCATCTCGTCATATGAGAACTTCTTTTTCCAGGAATCACCCATTGAATATTATTCCATCTTTAATTTCTATCTTCCTGTCTGACATCCCCGACAATTCCCTGTCATGAGTAACGATAACTATGGTCTGCCCGAATTTATCCCTGAGGTCAAAAAATAGTCTGTGTAATTCCTGTTTGTTTTCCGTATCAAGGTTACCCGATGGCTCATCAGCAAGTATAAGACCCGGGTCATTTATCAATGCCCTTGCAACTGCTACTCTTTGTTGCTCTCCCCCGCTCAGCTCAGATGGTTTATGTTCCAATCTCTCCTTGAGGCCCAGGAATTCAAGTATCTGTTTAGCTCTTTTTTCTGATTCCTGCTTTGATTTACCTGCTATATAAGCCGGTATACATACGTTTTCCAGGGCCGTGAATTCCGGTAATAGCTGGTGAAACTGAAAAACAAATCCTATCTGCTCATTTCTGAATTTTGATAATTGTTTTTCATTCAGTTTATTAAGCAGGGTATTATTATAGTGTATGGTTCCTGAATCAGCTTTATCCAGGGTGCCGAGTATCTGGAGAAGTGTAGTCTTACCAGCTCCGCTTGGACCTACAATAGCAACAATTTCACTCTTTTTTATATCAAGGTTTATACCTTTCAGCACCTTAAGGTCACCAAATGATTTTACTATTTCGGTTGCTTTTATCATAAACAAAAATTAAGGCCTCCATCTCATGTAGTAAAGAAAACAATATAAATATAACTTAAATATACCAGTGCCAAAAATATTCCTTTCCAGCGGCGCATGCTTGATTTAGCTGAGGGTATTATCATAAGTATTAGCGCTATAATTATTCCCATCATCCAGTAAATATCTGACTTGAAATTGGAATCATTTATACTAAAAGGCTTTACTGAAGCAGTTATGCCCAAGATAGCAAGAATATTAAAAATATTAGAGCCAACTATATTGCCTATTGATAAACCATTCTCTTTTCTGATACCGGCTATCACTGATGTGGTCATTTCGGGCAGGCTGGTGCCTACTGCTATGATTGAAACAGATATTATCCTATCGCTGATTCCCATCATTGAGGCAATTGTACTTGCACTTTTCACGAGCATATTGGCTCCAGCTGCCAGTCCCAGGCATGAGATTATGATAATGACAATAGACAGTGCAAGTGAATATCGTAATTCTGGCTCAGAATCAATGTATTCTTTTTTATCATTTCTTACTGACCTGTAGATGTATGCTACCAGCAATACGACAAGTATAATACCTTCTATTTGACTTAATCTCATATCGATCAAAAAAATGAAAAGTACCACACCTGTACCTGCCATTATTATCATATCATCAATGATCTCCTTCCGTTTAACAACAAAGGGGCTTATTATAACTGTCAGTGCCAGCACAACTCCCATATTTGATATATTACTTCCGATAACATTGCCTATGGATATATCAGGATACCCTTCAAGAGCAGCGTTGAGGCTAACCACCAGTTCGGGTGATGATGTACCTAAAGAAACAACTGTCAGTCCCACTACCATGGGAGAAAGCCTGAAATGTCCTGCAAGACTCACTCCTCCACGCACCAGGAACTCTCCGCCAAGAAGCAGCAATGCCAGCCCTGCAATAAGCATCACATATGTCATCCGGAAAATTGTATTAAGGTAAGAAAGGATATCATCAGCCTTTTAAGTTCTTGTTTACCGTATCTGACATATCTTTGATGTCATTCTGAACTTCTTTTGTGCTTTCGTCGAATTCCTTCTTAATATCATCTGTTGCTATCCTGAATTCGCGCATGCCTTTCCCCAGGCCCTTAGCTATATTAGGAATTTTTTTTGCCCCGAACAATACCAGAGCAACAACCATAATGATAAATATTTCCTGTCCGCTGATGAATAAATAAGTTGTCATATCCAGACCTTATTTCTAACAATGCAAATTTAGTAAGAAATATTGGAATATTTGAATATTGGAACCGAGAATCCCGAGTTTGCTGAAAGCAAGCGAGGGAGACGGGCTCGACGAAACCCTGCGTTAAGCAGGGTGAGTCAATACTGGAATACCCAGAGGCTGAAACGCGGAACCGGAAACCTGTTCCTCAGCCTTTCCTTGTCTGCCGTAGCATGTCGTGGGTTTGCACCCCACGATAGCGGAGGAGTTATATTTAGCTTGATTTTTTACCTCGCAGCACTCTTTCTGTTCCTCCTTTCTTTATAGAATCAAAAACAACAGGAGTAGCAACAAAGAGTGATGAGTATGTCCCTATCACAACACCCAGCAGTAAAGCAAAAGTAAATCCCCTGATCACTTCTCCTCCAAAAACGAATATTGACAGCAAGACAACGAAGGTACTCAAAGATGTACTGAAAGTACGGCTTATCGTGCTGTTAAGTGCCAGGTTTAATATCTCTGCTCGTTCTCTCTTACGGTAAAGCCCGATATATTCCCTGATACGGTCGAATACCACCACTGTATCGTTTATTGAATAACCAACCACTGTAAGAATAGCTGCAATAAATGTCTGGTCGATCTCAAGTGAGAATGGTAGTATACCATAGAATATTGAGAACAGGCCCAGTACTATCAGCACGTCATGTACCAGTGCTGTAAGTGCACCAAGGCCAAACTGCCAGTTTCTGAACCTCAATAATATATATAGGAATATTATCAATAGTGAGAAGCCTATTGCATACATTGCCTTTATCATAATATCAAAGGCTATTGTTGGCCCGACTGTCTGGCTGCTCTGCCTGTAATTTTGCAGGAAATTGGCCTGGTCTACTCCTTCAGGTAATAAAGGCTGCAATCCCTGGTATAGCAGTTCTTCCACCTCACTCTCAGCCTCGGGCTCATCAACCTTGTATTTTGTAGTTATTTTAACCTGGTTTTCGTTACCATAGATCACCACCATTGGATTTTCTCCGTATACTTCACCGAGCAAACTGGCCACTTCGGTTGAGGATACAGGCTCTTCGAATCTTATCACATATGAACGTCCTCCGGTAAAATCAATACCAGGATTTAATCCTTTTGTTACCAGTGATCCTATACCAACTACTATTATAATTCCTGAAATAGCGTAGAATATTTTTCTTCTACCTATGAAATTTATCTTAAGGTTATTAAAAGCGTTCTCGGTAAGTTTTGTAGCGAAGGTAAGTTTCATATTTCGCTTAAGGAATGAATCATAAATGATCCGGGTAATGAAGTAAGCTGTAAAGAATGATGTTATTATACCAATTACCAGGGTAGTGGCAAAGCCTTTTATAGGCCCTGTACCGAAAATATAAAGCACAATCCCGGTTAATAATGTTGTCAGGTTAGCATCGATAATAGCTGATCTGGCATTTTTATACCCATCAGCCACAGCCAGCTTAACGCCTTTCCCTGCACGCAGTTCTTCCTTTATCCTGTCATATATCAGCACGTTGGCATCAACCGACATACCGATGGTAAGTACTATACCAGCAATACCGGGTAGTGTAAGTACTGCACCCAGTGATGCCAGCACCCCCATTATAAAGAACATATTGATAATAAGAGCAATATCAGCTACCATTCCTGCACGCCTGCTATAATAGAATATCATATACATCAGCACTACTATAAAGGCTATCAGGAATGAATTAAGGCCTGCGGTAATTGCTTCCCTACCCAGGGAAGGGCCAACAACCGTATCGTTAATGATATGAGCGGGGGCAGGCAGCTTACCTGATTTCAGTATATTTGCCAGGTCTTCAGCTTCTTCAATAGTAAAATCACCTGTTATCTCTGATGAACCACCTTTAATCTCTGTTGATACGGTAGGTGCTGAGCGCACGTAACCATCAAGCACAACAGCAATACACCTTCCGATATTAGATCCCGTTAATCTTGCCCATACTCTTGATCCTTCAGCATTCATTGACATATCCACTTTGGCTGATGAACCTGTCTGCCCGTATGAAACCCTTGCTGAGGTTATCACATCACCATCAAGCGGTGGTTGGCCNNGCGGTAGTTACCTTTATAGCATGCAGCTCATAAATACTCTCACTTTCATCTCCCCTCATAGGGTCAGCACTCCAGTAAAAGCGTATATCTCTCGGGAATAATGATTTTATCTGGTCCATATCAATGTAATCCATTACCTGGGAAGTATCCATGAAATGCGAGTAACCTATCACCGATCTTGGCAGTGGTTGTCCATCTCTCGTTACTGCCGGGCTCAATACTGCAAACAGGGGATTACGTGTATTCCATTCTTCCCGGCTTGCTCCTTCTTCGGTTTCCGTTGTATCACTGAGCATATCAAGCAATGTTTCTTCCCCGGTAGTATCCTGTGCTGTTTCAGCCATCAGGTCTTCAACCGAACTGACCTCACCTTCTTCTGAAGCTATGCTATCAGGCTGTTCAGCCATTTTAAGTTCTTCCATATCTTCCCTTATTGAAATAAGAAGACTATTTGCTTCCATAAGGTATCCTATTACCTCAGAATTCTCATATGTCTCCCAGAATTCAAGCTTGGCAGTACCCTGTAAGAGTTCCCTGACCCTCTGGGGATCTTTAACACCTGGCAGCTCAACCAGTATCCTTCCGGTAGCTTCAAGCCTTGAAATATTAGGCTGGGTAACACCGAACCTGTCTATCCTGCTTCGTAATATATTAAATGCATTATCAATGGCGCTGCTTGCCTCATCCTTCAGCACATCCAGCACTTCCTCATTTGTGGAGTTAAAATTAACTCTATCCCTAAGCTCAATAGTACCAAATATAGCGGCAAGGCTTGCACTGGGGTCAAGCTCTTTAAAAGATTCACCAAATAGTTCAACATAACCCTTCTGGCTTTCTTTCTGTTTCTGCCTGGCCATATCCAGTGCCTGGTTAAAGACCTCATCATTATTATAATTTGACAGTGCCCTGATAATTTCTTCCACTGACACTTCCAGGATAACATTCATCCCACCTTTAAGGTCAAGCCCCAGGTTAATTTCTTTTGATTGTACCTCCTTGAATGTATTACCCAGGAAACCCCATTCATCATGAGGAAGAGATGATATTGAATCGAGGTATGCAACTTCTTTTTCAAGGTCCCCCTGTGCATATTCCCTGGCATGCTGTTTTACATTATAAGAAGCAACAGTGAATGAAAGCTGGTATATTGTCACCAGTGCTAATGCTATGGCTAAAAACAGAATAGCTCCTTTGTTTTGCATTTGAAAGTATTTTAAAATTCCTAAAAATCAATATAATCTTATGAGTCCTTCTAAGGACGGGCAAAGATATTAATTTTTTCTAAAAGAATTAATTCACGGAGTGATATAATAAGGTGTTGTTGCGTTGAGTATCCGGGATCAGGACAGAGAGCCATGCCAATAACAAACTGACATCACCCTTTTAAAGTGGTATCATCCCGGCACTATTTTAAATAAACTATTCTTTGATTAGTTCATCGAAATCGTATTCTAAAGGCCTATCTGCCTCAAAATCATAGAGGGTAAGGCTACGGATATTATAATAATAGGTCCAGTAATTATTAAGTGCCTGTATATATCCCCTCCTGTTTTCATCTTTTTTGGTATCGGCATTATTCAGTTCCAGCACATCAACATTTCCTATAAGGAATCTTTGTTTTGTCACTTCATACATTTTCATAGCTACAGTATCTGATTTAGCTGCTATACGCACCTGGTCATCCTGCAGGTTTAACTGGGCCACATCGAGGAACAGTTGTTGTTCAAAATCTATCATCGATTGCTGTACCTGTGTTTTGGTTACCTCTTCTGAAGATTGTGCCATGCGGTATCGTCCTCGTCTAAGACCCCAGTCCATAATAGGTATATTAAAGCCCACACTTATACGTTGCTGATCATCCAGGGTCTGGTATGCACCCGGCACCACCATATCCTGGCCCTGCAATCCATAACTGACATTCATGCTGGCATTAAGTCCTTTTTCTGCTTTGGCCTCAGCAACATTCCTGCTGGCTTCTAGCAGCTGTATCTGCAGGGTTAGCATCTCAGGGTTATTCTTCAGTGCGAGATTAAGCACTTCCTCACCGTTTACTTCAAAATTTCGTATTTCACTTGGAATAACCAGTTCAATCTCAATACTTTCAGTATAACCAAGAAATGATGACAGTCTCTGTTTCATATCATTGAGGTTATTACGACCTTCATTCCTGGATGTTTCTGCATTAAGGAATGACAGTTCCATCTGAAGCAGTTCATTTTCAGCGATAGTACCAAGGTTATATCTTCCTTCAGCCAGACGATAAAGAGTATCTGCATTTGCATAATTCATATTGGCAATCTCCATATTGATCTGCGCCAGTGCCAGCTGGAAAAACCTTCGCACTGCACTCAAATGCACTTCCTCCACTGCTTCAAGGTAAGCTTTTTTAGCTTCCTCGTATTTCATAGGCTCAATCTTTTTCTGCCATTTTAACTCATTAAACCTGAAAAGTGGCTGGATATAATTAATACTTATCGGAGTTGAAACATACTGTATTGAACCATCCTCACCCATCACCTGGAACCTTCTCAGATCAGACTGAAGAGAGATACTACCCCCTGTCAGTCCTATATTCTGTGATAATGAAAGCTGACCGAGCAAACTGTTTGTATTTTTTTCAACATAATATTCCTGTCCTGTATTATAATCATATTCCTTTTCATATATCCTGTTATATTCAGGTATAGTACTTGTGAGGGTTAAAGAAGGAAGGTATTCAGCTTTAAATGTACGGTATTGCCAGTAACTGGCCCTGAACATATGTTTAGCCAGTATACCCTGTAATGACTGGTCCTCGGAAAGTTTTATAACATCATCAAGAGTCAGTTGTTTTACCTCCTGGGAATAACTTATGCTACCTGTTATAATAAATAATGCAAGTAATAGGGAAAAATATATTTGTTTCATATTTACGATTGATTTTTATTCGTATCTGAGTGATTCGATAGGATCTCTCTCGGATGCTCTCTTGGCAGGTGAGTAACCAAAAATAACGCCAACAGCTGCAGAAACGCCGAAAGCGACTATTACTGAAAACGGAGATACAATAGTTAATATATCTGCTATTTCATTAATAAGTTTAGACAGTATTACCCCCAGGAACACTCCAATAAAACCACCTGTAACACTAATAAGTATTGCTTCTGAAAGGAACTGTACCACAATATCCTTCTTTTTGGCACCAATTGCCATTCGTGTGCCTATTTCCTTGATACGCTCCATCACCGAGGCAAACATTATATTCATAATACCTATACCACCCACAACAAGAGAGATACTGGCTATTGCACCGAGCACGATATTAAATATATCCTTTGTTCTCTGCTGTTGTTTGAGCAATAACTCGGGGACGGTTATTTCGAAATCCTTAACATTAGAATGTCTCCTTAGCATCATACGGCTCAGTACTTCAGTAGAAGGATTTATCTGATCTGTTTCTTCCACCTGCACCACTATCCTGTCAAGCTGGTGGTAATTGGTTGATGATGATTGCGAGGGATCAGATCCTCCGCTTACTGTTCGTCTCATCATCATACCATGACCGAATGACATCAGGGAAGTTGATGCTTCAGTAGCCAGCTTTTTAGTAAGAAGTTCCCTGTTCTGGTATCTCAGGAGCATAGTTTTGACAGGTATATATATATTATCGTTATAAACATTCACCCCTGTTTCCTCGAACCCGGTCAGGTTTACATTGGTTCTTTCAAGTACACCTATTATTTTTAGCCATACACCATCAAATTTTAAATACTGCCCTACGGGATCTACCTTACTGAAAAATTTTGCCCTTATATTAGCCCCGATTATACAAACCTGTATACCATGATTTTCCTGGTAATCATTAAAGATACTACCATGGTTCAATGGCAGGTTATAGAGGTCAAAATAGTCATTTCTCACTCCCACCAGTTTAGCCGGGTAATTCATTCCATTAAGCACAACAGTAGAGTTAAAAGATATCTCAGGGCTTATTCTTTTTACTGATGGTATAATTTCCTGAATAGCATTTACATCATAAAGCGTGAGTCCCGGACTGAATTTATTCTGTTGTTTTTCACCTTCTTCCTCGGTAGATTCTTCAGTTTCTATTATTGGGTTTATGAGGATATTATTTACCCCAACCATCTTTATCTGCTCTAGTATTTCCTGCTGTGCCCCTTTCCCAATAGCAAGCATACTTATAACAGCAGCGACACCGAAGATAATACCCAGTGCCGTAAGTATTGACTTAAGTTTATTAGCCATAATTGCTTCAAAAGCAATTACCACATCATGTATATATCTTTTTATCATATCAATTCAGTAATGAATTAATTCTGTGCAGTTCTATTATTTACCAGGTGTTTGTTCCTGCCTTTCGCCACTCATTTGTCCGTTACCGTCCTGGCGTTGGCCCTGGTCACCACCTCTTTGTTGCATCAATGTTCTCATATTTTCTTTTTCTTCCTCGCTCATGTTCTGAAATCTTTCCCTCATTTCTTCAGGAGACAGTTGTTCTGATCCCCTGTTGTTACGCTCTTCTATTTCTTGCTCTCTTTTTTGCTCTTCCTCCCGCTTAAGTCTTTCCTTTTCGCGAATAACCTCTATAAGTTCCTCTCCTACAAGCTTAAGTTCTTTATAATCTTCAGGCACACTCAGGTACAACTGGTCCTCTTCCTGTACACCCTGTTCAGCAATAATCCTGTTCTCATTTGATTCACCAAGAACCACAACCTGTCTGACTCCACGTTTTTCAAACACGTATGGAATACTATCCTCGGTGGCATGCACACATTCCAGGGGGATTGAAATCACATCTTCAAAAGTACCTGTAATAACCTGGTTGCCGGTTGTCATAGATGGGCGCAAAATAGACTCCACCTCGTCGAGCTTAATAATTACTTCAAAGACTTTAGCATCAGTATTAGGTAATTGTTCACCTATATTAGCCACGTTTATTACTTTACCTTTATATTTCTTATCAGGGAATGCATCTACCGTTATTCTTACATTCTGACCTGTTTTTACCTTGCTGATATCTATTTCGTTAACATATGTTTTAGAGATCATTGAAGATAAATCGGGAAGGGTTGCCACAACAGGATCCCATGGGCTTATACTGGATCCTACTTTCCTTTTGCTGCCATCCCATTCACGTTTATAAATAACCATCCCGGGTGCAGGTGCTGTAACCCTGAACTGGGTAAGCACTTCCTGCATATCATTTACTGTTTGTCTCTGCTTCTGTAGTTCAAGGTATGCTTCCCTCATATCAGCTCTGGCCTGTTGCATTTTAAGCTCGTAATTTTTTACCGCCTGATCATAGGCTCTTTTGGTTTTATCGAGATTGATTCTGTTTTGCCTGATTGTCGTAGGAGGTTCATATTTTGATTGCTCGAGGGTTATCTCAGCCTCTTCCATATTAAATTTAAGGTTTAACAGTTCATCCCTGAGGTCGCCGAGAGTTATTGTTGTATCAAGTTTCTTCATTTCGTAATCATTCTCCAGTTGCTCAAGTTCATCCATTTCATCTTTTAGACTATTATCAGCTTCCGAGCGATCAAGTGTAGCCACATAATCACCTTTCTGAACAACTGTCCCCTCTGGTATAAGATCCTGT
>DOZA01000282.1 GCA_003518245.1 Bacteroidales bacterium
TAACTGGTCTGTCACCGATTTTCAGCCCCCGGCAAAAGAAGACCTGGTGATCTATGAACTGCACCTGCGCGACTTCCTGGCCTCTCATGATTACCTTACGCTTACAGATACCCTCAACTACCTTGATAACCTTGGTGTAAATGCTGTTGAGCTAATGCCTGTGAACGAATTCGACGGTAACCTGAGCTGGGGATATGTTCCTTCCTACTACCTGGCACCGGATAAATATTATGGTACAAAGAATGACCTTAAGGCACTGATCGACTCATGTCACAGGCGGGGTATAGCTGTTATCCTTGATGTGGTGCTTAACCATTCAACGGGATCATCACCAATGGCAGCCCTTTACTGGGATGAGGCGGAGAATAATGTCACTGCCGATAACCCCTGGTATAATGTTATAGCAACACACGATTTTAATGTTTTCCATGATTTTAACCATGAAAGCGAATACACACGCTATTTCGCAAGAAGGGTGATGAAGCACTGGATAGAAGAATACAAAGTTGACGGCTACCGCTTCGACCTTTCAAAGGGTTTTACCCAGACAAACACCCTCGGTAATACTCCTGCCTGGGGTCAGTATGATGCTTCCAGGGTGGCAATATGGAAAATGTATGCCGATTATATCTGGTCAATAGATCCTGATTTTTATGTTATACTTGAACATTTTGCTGATAATACAGAAGAAAAAGAGCTGGCTGAATACGGGATGATGCTTTGGGGTAAAATGAACCCGGCCTATTCTCAGCTATCAATGGGCTTTAGTGACTCTTTTGTCTGGGGATCATACCTGGAAAGAGGATGGTCAGCCCCTCACCTTATAAGCTATATGGAAAGTCACGATGAGGAGAGGTTGATGTACAAAAATAAAACCTATGGTAATTCATCGGGCAGCTATAGTGTAAGGTACCAGCCTACAGGCCTTCAGAGGCTGGTGCTCGCTGCTGCATGTTTTTTTACCATACCCGGACCAAAAATGCTATGGCAGTTTGGTGAATTGGGATATGACTTTTCAATTGATTATAACGGCAGGACAGGCGAGAAACCAATAAAGTGGGACTATTTCAATGATAAAGACAGGAATAAGGTGTACTGGTCTTTTGCGGCTCTTATTAAACTGAAAACAGAAAACCCTGCATTCTCTTCTTCCGATTTTGATATTGTTGACCAGGGAATGAGCAAAAGGATAAAGATAAGCCATGAATCAATGAATGTTATTGTCCTTGGTAATTTTGATGTTGTTCAGGGACTTGTCAGCGGTGATTTCCATAATACGGGCTGGTGGTATGAATATTTTTCTGGTGATTCCATTAACGTTAATAATACGGCAATGAATATTACCCTTGAACCGGGTGAATACCGTATCTATACTTCAGAAAGACTGTCGAAACCTGACCTGACGGTTTCTGTAGATGATGTATACCCTGATTCGGGGGAACAGTGGTATACTCTTTATCCCAATCCGGTAAGAGAAAGGCTATATATCGACCTGGATGAGGATTTTGCTGGCAGGGCTGTGGATATAAGTATCTTCGACATGTCAGGTCGGCAGGTAAATTCGTATCCCCTGGCCACTGATCGGTCACTGGAACTATCTTCACTCCCACGTGGCATGTATTTCATCCGTGTAACCACCCGGGGCAGGTCCTCAGTTAGCAAATTCATAAAAAGGTAAACACTAATTCGCTCTAATCAGTATCTTATACCCCCAACCATCCATAGTGAAAACATACTCACCGCTAATACTTATGCTTTCGCCACTGAAGTAGTCAGTATAATCACCTTCGATATCAGCACTTATTACTACCTCTGCCGGCTCATCATCAAAATTGATAATGCTGACAAGGCGATTATCATCCCTGCTCCTGGCATATGCATATACATCCTCATCACCCGTTACACCAAGAGCTTTAAAATCGCCTCCGAATTTGCCATTATGCAATGCGGGATTTTCTTCCTTGAGTGTATTGAGAGATGTATAAAATTCACGCAGGTACGACTCGTTCCATAGTATAGGATCCCTGTCAAAGAAATCAAGCCTTTTGTTAAGTCCTGCTTCCTGCACGTTATATAACAGTGGCACGCCGGGGATGGTATACATAAAAACGGCAAAAGCCTCATGTGCATCACCCATGCGTTCCTCTATAGTTCCGGCCCATGAGTTTTCATCATGGTTGGTAATAAACCTGAGCCTGTAGGCATAATCGGGGAATCTGTCAAGATCACGGGTAAGAGCCTCGTCAAGAACACGTGCTTCAGCCTTGCCCTGGGCCACCTGGTTCATGAGATGATGTAATTCCCATGAATAGTTCATATCGTAACCGTTGGTAAAAAACTCAACCCTGTCTTCGTTCTCCGCCAGCATAAGAACAGGCTTGATCTTTTCCATTTCAAGACGGGCCTGTAACCAGAAATCAGCAGGTGTTACATGGGGATGATCAACCCTGAAACCATCAACATCAATATCCTCAACCCAGTAAAGGAGGGCATCCATCATATACTCCTGCAGACCTTCATTGCTCCAGTCAAACTGTATAACATCAGTCCAGTCGTATGGCGAAACAAACGCACCTGTCGAATCTTTTACATACCAGTCAGGATGCTCTTCGACAAGTATATTGTCCCATGATGAATGGTTCGGCACCCAGTCCATCATTACATACATCCCTTTATCATGTATGCTGTTAACAAGTGATCTGAAATCGTCAAGAGTACCGAACTCAGGGTTCACATCCATAAAGTCTTTTATTGAATAATATGAGCCCAGCGGTCCTTTGCGGTTAATTTCACCTATAGGATGAATTGGCATAAACCAGATAACATCAACACCCAGATCAGCAAGCTCATCTATCCTGCCTTCAACAGCACTGAACATCCCCTCATCCGAAAACTGCCTAACATTGAGTTCATACAATACCGCATCCTTGCTCCAGAAGGGATTATCATAGGATAACTCGCCTGTTGCCTGTTTCTTATTATCATCACCCCCGCTGCATGATGCCATAAGCATACCCAGGCTGAGCACCAGGACCACCAATAATAACTTTTGCTTTTTCATATTTATAATGATTTATATTTTAAAAAATTCCTTATCTCCTGCATTTATTGTCTTTTCTTCTCCTTTCACCATTATACATACCTGTTTATCTGACAGGTTATGCACCTCTGCTTTCCCTTGACTAATACTTATCTTCAACAGCTTATTCCTGAATCGTATCATCAGGGAATACAGCTGCCATGCATCAGGGATGAGAGGATTGAGATACAACTTTTGCTGCTTCACCTTTAGCCCGGCAAACCCTTCCACTATTGATAGCCAGGTTCCTGCCATTGACGTTATATGCAGGCCTTCCTTTACCTCCTTGTTTATATCATCAATATCGAGCCTTGCAGTCCTGAGGTATAATTCGTATGCCTTGTCAATCCGGTCTATGCGGCTGGCCATTATTGAATAAATGCTTGGCGAGAGAGACGACTCGTGTACAGTACGCGGCTCATAAAAATCATAGTTTCTCCTGATGGTTTCCGTATCGTACTCTTCTTCGAAGAAATATAATCCCTGTATAACATCGGCCTGCTTGATAAAGCAGGACCTCAGTATACGGTCCCATGACCAGTGCTGGTTTATAGGTCTTTCTTCTGCCCTGATATCCGAAGTTAACTGCTGTAACTTATCGAGGTATCCCTCCTGCTGAAGGAAAACATCTTCATTATCATCGTAAGGAAAAAAAAGATTATCAATAATTTCCTTCCATTCAGCGGTCTCTATCGTATCATCAAAGCTTATGCGGTCAGACAGGTCTTTATATTTTGCCGGTGCCGATGATTTAACATCTTTAATGCAGTCAAGTGTATACCTTAGGGTCCATTGCGCTATCTTATTGGTATACCAGTTATTATTAACATTATTCTCATATTCATTGGGCCCCGTGACACCCAGTATCACATATTTATCCTTTGGTTCTGAGTAATTAACTCTCTGTCTCCAGAACCGTGATAGGGCAATGAGCACTTCAAGACCGTAATCTTCCAGGTAGCTTTTGTCTCCTGTATGTTCTATATAGTTATATATTGCATAGGCAATAGCACCGTTCCTGTGAATTTCCTCAAATGTAATTTCCCATTCATTATGACACTCTTCACCGTTTATTGTTACCATGGGATAAAGAGCTGCGCCCTTATTAAATCCCAGTTTGGCGGCATTTTCAATAGCCTTTCCCAGGTGTTTGTAGCGGTAAAGCAACAGGTTTCTGGCTACATGAAGATCAGAGGTCATCAAATAAAAGGGGAAAGCAAATGCTTCGGTGTCCCAGTAGGTTGAACCACCATATTTCTCGCCCGTGAATCCCTTGGGCCCTATATTAAGCCTTTTATCATCACCTGTATATGTCTGGTAGAGATGGAAGATATTAAATCTTATACCCTGCTGGGCTGCAGGATCTCCTTTTATAATTATATCACTCTCATCCCACTTCTTATGCCATGCATTTTTATGCGCGGTGAGCAGCATATCAAAACCTTTTGCCGATGCCTTCCTGACCTTTGCCGTTGCCAGCTGACCAAGATCATTTACCGTGTTGTTCTGGGAGCTCAGAATGGCGGCGTATTTGAATAATGTATATTCATTACCGCTGGTGGCATCGATTTCGAAGCTGTGACCAACATACATCTCCCTGCTGTGTAGAACAGGTTCTAAATCTATTTTCCTGTTTTTATTGTACAGGCAATAATCTATTGCATAGGCAACGCTGAAATTTGTCTTACGGGTGCTGGTTACCAGTAAGGAATTACCATTATCTGTAAGCCGGCTGTCTTCATTCCAGAAAGCCTCACCATAATTGGCATCTTCATTAACCACATTGCCATCTATATAAGGGGTAATGTTGATCCTGCCACCTTTTTCAGGCAGGCTTATAGTGTAGCTTATTGCCCCTATCTCATGGTCGTCAAGGCTGAGGAACCTGCTGCTTTTAATATCAGCCCTTATTCCATTATTGAGCCTTACACTGAAATGTCTGAAAAGAACGCCTTCCTTCATGTTCAGCTCGCGCTGGAAATACAGTATCTTACATCGGTCAAGATCCAGCTCCTCACCATCTATTTTTATATCTATACCTATCCAGTTTGGTGAATTGAGTACCTTGGCAAAATATTCAGGATATCCGTTTTTCCACCAGCCGACACGGGTCTTGTCAGGGTAGTAAATACCTGCAATATAACTGCCGCGAAGGCTGTCACCACTATATTTCTCCTCGAAATTAGCTCTTTGCCCCATGTAACCGTTACCGATAGAAAAAACACTTTCCGAGGCACGGTTATTCTCTGGTCTGAAACCTTCCTCGATTATTTTCCATTCGTCAATTTTGTAGTTACGATCCATAAACTTAAAATCTTCTGTAATAATTAATATTTTTTCTAAATACTAATGGCCATTATACCTGTTATTATCCGCTTGTGTCCTTTACAAATAATATTAGTATTGCTGCCACAAAAAGTGAGCAGCCCCCGGTGAGCAATGCATAAATAGCTTCGCCGTTAAAAAAGCCCTTAATCATAAAGCCTAGTATTGTTGCTGCCAGTATCTGCGGGATAACAATGAAGAAATTAAAGATACCCATGTATACACCCATCTTGTTGGACGGTAGTGAACCTGTTAGTATGGCATATGGCATAGCAAGAATGCTTGCCCATGCAAGACCTATACCCAGCATAGATAATATAAGGTACTGAGGATCACTGATAATAAAAATAGATACCAGACCCAGCCCGCCTGCTATGAGGGATATGGAATGGGTGATCTTGCGGTTGAACAACCTGGCCAGTAAGGGAAGAAGCAATAAACCGAAAAATGCTGCAAAAAGGTTATACCAGCCAAACATACCGCTTACAAGATTTGCCCCTTCATTATACAGATCCGAAGTGGTATCTGATGTACCATAGATACGTGATGTTACAGCGGCTGTGGTGTATATCCACATTGAGAACAGGGCAAACCAGGAGAAAAATTGCACCACGGCTAGCTGTGCCATGGTCTTTGGCATCCTGTAAAGATCAGTTATTATGCTTACCAGCCCTGATCGTTCCATGTTATAGTTTATCATCAGCGCACTCAGGAGCTGCAATATGCCGAATAATGAAAAACCTCCTGCCAGGATATACAGCTCGTTTTCAAGGTGGAGATATATTACAAGTAGGGCAAATACTATCCCTGCAATGCTCCAGATAATGCCTCTTCGTATATATTTTGATTTTTTCTCAACACTGCCGCTGTCTTCAGTGCTCACATCTTTCTCATGATCTGTAAAGCTGTTGAGTTCTTCCGGTGAATATTCTTTTGTGGTGCTTACAGTATAAATAACTGCAAGCAGGAAAACAATACCTCCCAGGTAAAATGAATATTTCACTGTATCGGGTATCTGCCCTTCGGGAGCAGTGTTTGATATATTGAACCAGTTGGTGAGAATATACGGTAACCATGAAGCAACAAATGCACCTATACCGATAAAGAAACTTTGCATCGTGAACCCCAGAGTTCGCTGATGATCAGGGAGCATATCCCCGACAAAGGCCCTGAATGGCTCCATGGAAATATTAATTGAAGCATCCATTATCCATAACATACCAACAGCTATCCACAGGGCAGGGGAATTGGGCATGAGTATTAATGCTATGGAAGCCAGTATAGCCCCTGTCAGGAAATACGGCCGGCGACGCCCAAGACGCCCCCAGGTATTGTCACTCATATGCCCTATAATGGGTTGAACAATAAGACCCGTGACAGGCGCAGCTATCCATAATATAGGTATCTGGTCAATCTCAGCTCCCAGGGTTTGAAAAATGCGGCTAACATTGCCATTCTGTAAGGCAAAACCAAACTGTATACCCAGGAAACCAAAACTCATATTCCATATCTGCCAGAAACTTAGCTTTGGCTTCATCTTGATTTTCTCACTCATATACTGACTTTATATTGTTATTTTAATTGATCTATATCAAAAATACATAAAAAAACACAGCTTATCATATTTAGAATCAGCACTATAACATGATATACAAATGCTTTTTTCAAGGGCTTATGTTTCAAACGTTTTCGGTGGATGGATTTTTTTTTGCAAGGATTGATATTTAGAATTATTCTAAATAATATCAGCCCTTTGATTTTCGCTATTTCTTACCCTTGGCATATTTCATTATATTGTAATGGTCAAAAAAGCATATTATATAATGAATCCGAAATACATACTTGCACTTGATCAGGGAACTACCAGCTCCCGGGCTATATTATTTGATAAAGATGGTAAGATAGTCAGCCAGGCCAGGAAAGAATTCAGGCAGATATACCCGGCGCCGGGTCTTGTTGAACATGATCCTTTTGAGATATGGTCAAGCCAGATGTCGGTCATATCCGAGGTTATTGCCCAGGCAGGTATTGAGAGCAGGGATATTCTTGCGCTGGGTATCACTAATCAGCGTGAGACAGTTATTTTATGGGATAAGAAGACAGGTAAGCCGGTATATAATGCTATAGTATGGCAAGACAGGCGCACGGCTGACATATGTGACAGGCTTATTAATGATGGCCTCGATACTTTGATACAGAAACGTACAGGCCTGGTGCCCGATGCTTATTTTTCGGCAACAAAGATTAAATGGATATTAGATAATATACCGGGGGTCAGGCACAAAGCAATGGAGGGTGA
>DOZA01000311.1 GCA_003518245.1 Bacteroidales bacterium
GGTGTGTCTGGCAGATGCAGAAGCAATCTCATTGACTGACGCCCTGCGAATCCTGGAATAATCCACAGATGTAACGATATTGCCAAATGCAATTGAAACCTTGTTTTTATCTGTTGCAAGCACCTCTCCCACTCTATCGCTTCCTTCCATTATAACCTTTTCACCTGTTTTCAATGGTCCTGACGGGCTTTTTTTAGCCGGTGAGACTTTTTCTTTCTTCTCACTAACCGGTATCCTTATCTTTTTTTTCTTTTCTTCAAGCTTTCTACTCTTCCTGGTAACCTGTGCATCTTCATCCCCCGTTTTACTTTTAATGCCCTCTTTAAGTTTTTCGAGTTGTTTCCTGGCATTTTTTGTCCTTTCTTTCTCTGCCTGTGCCTCTTTTATTTCTTTTATTGTTTTCTCAACCGTTTTATTGGCTTCATTAAGTATTGCTTCTGCTTCTTCCCTGGCTCTTTTAATTATCTCTTTCCTTTCAGATTTAAGCTCTGATATCTCTTTTTCATAACTGTTAACCAGGTCATCCAACTTTTTACTCTCTATTCTTATGATTTGCCTTTTTCTGTCCCAGTATTTCTTATCCCTTAATACATCTTTAAGATGCTTGTCAAAGTTTATATTTTCATGGCCGGCTTTTTGAGATGCATTAGCCAGTACCTCCTCCGGCAGGCCTATCCTGCGTGCTATCTCGAAAGCAAATGAGCTTCCGGGTTTACCTATGTCAAGCCTGAACAGTGGTTCCATTTTATGATTATCATACATCATTGCCCCATTCACTATTCCCTCTTCAGCAGAAGCAAAATGCTTTAGATTGGTATAATGTGTGGTTATTACCCCTAATACTCTTTTATTATTCAATTCACCAAGTATGGATTCTGCTATGGCACCACCAAGAACTGGCTCCGTGCCAGTCCCGAATTCATCAATCAGAACCAGTGTCTCCTCATCAGCATTTCTCAGAAAATACTTCATATTCATAAGATGGGAACTATATGTACTGAGGTCATTCTCTATACTCTGTTCATCACCCATATTAATAAACAAATTTGAAAAAATCCCGAATTCAGAACCCTGTTTTACCGGCACTGTGAGTCCACATTGTAACATATATTGAAGCAATCCGACGGTGGCAAGACATACCGACTTTCCTCCTGCATTTGGTCCGGAGATTAATAATATTCTGGAATGTTCACCAAGTTCAATATCCAATGGCACCACCTCCCTGTCAGGCAGGTCTTCAAAAGCAATAAAAAGAAAAGGATGAATCGCTTGTAACCATTTTATTACAGGGCGGTCATTCACTACCGGCATTATTGATTTTAGCCTGTGCCCCAGCAGGGCCTTTGCTCTTATGAGGTCAATATGGCCCAGTATATCATATGACAGCAGTAGATCCTCAATATATGGTCTTATCCTGTCAGCGAAGCCAACAAGGATTTTTATTATTTCTCTTTTCTCGGCATATTCAAGTTCTATAATCTGGTTATTCAAGCTTACAATCTCCGAAGGTTCAATATATACAGTCTTTCCACTTGCCGACTGGTCATGAACCAGTCCTTTTAATTTATTTTTATCATAAACATTAACCGGTATTACACCCCTGCCATTCCTTATAGCTACAGCTGTCCCTTTCTCAACTATACTATCATTCTGTGCTTTTTTGAGGATGGAATGCATACGTTTAGTTACCTGTGCGCCGGTCTTTCTTAGCTCAGTCTTTATAGCAGAAAGCTCAGCAGAAGCATTATCTTTAATGGTTCCATCCTTTGTTATTATCCTGTTAATTGAATCAATAACAAAAGGATAAGCTTTAATACCCCTGCTCAGCCTGTATAATTCAGGGTATGCTTCAGAGTGTTCATCAATACTGAAGAAATTATAGATATGCTTCAGTGTTAATAGTGATCTTTTAAGATCAAATAATTCGTTTATTTCAGGATATGATCCTTCAACCCTTATCTTTTTAAGCCCCTGCCTAAGATCGTAAAAGTGATCAAGAGGAAACTCCTGTTCCATCTCAATGATCTTTTGAAATTCAGCTGTCTGGCTCAGTTTCTTAATAATTGTATCCTTATCAGCAGTAATACTTATTTCAGAAACCTTTTCACGACCCTGCTGTGAAAGGCATAATTCGTATATTCTTTTGCGGATACGATCAAATCCAACCTTATGTTCAAACTCATCAGGATAAACCATAATGTTCAACTGCTCTTTGAATGAGACAAATGTAAAGTTAATAAATGTTAAATCATACTACTTAAAAGTAACATGGGTTATTAATTAGTAAATTTGATAATTATGATATTATGAACTAAATACAATAAAAATGAACAGAAAATTCTTACTCTCATCATCAATGCTGCTGTTTTTATTTTGTGGAATCGTTTCTTCCCAAGTTGAACCTGTAGACCTGAACATGATTTACAAAATTAAACATGAAGGGTTCAAAAATTCTGATATTGAAGAGCTCTCTTTCTGGATGACCGATTTTGCTGGTCCTCGTTTAACAGCTTCAAATGGGAAGAAAAAAGCCAATATATGGGTTAGCAAGAGGATGAAGGAATATGGTCTGGAGAATGTGAGAATAGAGGTAGCCAGACCTTTTGATAGAGGTGGTTGGGAGAACCAGAAAGCCTATATAGCCATGACATCACCCTATTATGTATGTTTTACAGCCAACCCGAAAGCATGGACAGGTAGTACAAAAGGAAAAATAAAAGGCAGTCCTGTGTTGCTGGAAATAAACAATGAAAGTGATCTGGATAATTACAGAGGTAAGCTGAAGGGTAAAATTATTATTATGCCTTCCATATCAACTTATGAAGTTAGCTTTGAACCACTTGCTGAAAGATATAGCGATGAAGAACTGGAAAATCTTGAGCAGGTCAATTATGCAGGCAGAAGGGGCCGATGGGGCAATTTTGATTTTGAAGCATACAGGAAAAGAAGGATGCTGCAACAGAAATCAGCAGAATTCCTCAGGGATGAAGGAGCGGCAGCCATTCTTACATCAAGTGGTGTTTTTAATGTCCCTCGGTCAAGCGGTGCAAGTTACACAGCAGGAGAAGAAAAACCTATAGCTGAAATATACCTGCCAGTAGAAGCACATGGTCGTATAGTACGACTTATGCAACATGATGTTAAAGTTGAACTTGAACTGGAAGTTAGAAATAGTTTTTATAAAAGTCCGGATGTTACCAATGTAATTGGAGAAATACCCGGAACCGACCCTGAGCTTAAAGATGAAATAGTTCTTCTTGGCGGCCACTATGATTCATGGCATGGAGGAACAGGTGCTTCAGATAACGCCTCGGGATGTATTGTTATGATGGAAGCAATGAGGATTCTCAAATCACTTGATATCAAACCCAGAAGGACTATACGCATAGCCCTGTGGGGCGGTGAAGAACAGGGCCTGCACGGGTCAAGAGGTTATGTTGAAAAGTATATCCGCGATACTGAGGGCAACATGCTTGAAGGTTATGATAAATTTGCAGCTTATTTCAATATGGACAACGGAACGGGTAAGTTCAGGGGCATATATCTCCAGGAAAACGATATGGTTAAACCTGTTTTTGAAGCATGGCTAAAGCCATTTAAAGATATGGGCTGTTCTACTGTAACCCTCAGGAACACCAGCGGAACTGATCACCTTTCCTTTGATGCCCTGGGATTACCGGCATTCCAGTTTATACAGGATGAAATAGAATACGGAAGGGGGTATCATACTGTTATGGATACATATGAAAGGCTCATAATGGATGACCTCAGGCATAATGCTGTAGTAGTTGCATCCCTGGCCTATCATGCTGCTATGCGCGATGAAGTCCTTCCACGTAAACCAGTGCCCGAAGAGAGGAGGCGGTAGTTACTGAACAATATTCTAATTTTAAAGCCTTTAATAATTATACACAGCAACTTACAATGAAAAAGGTATTATTCTTACTTACCCTGTTTTTGATGACCATATTTATTTGGGCACAGGATTCAATAAGATATCCCATTCCTAATATTTATTCGGATATCAACTATGATGATGAAGGGCGTCTGTATATTGAAATAAAAGGAGAAAGGATATACGAGAATAAATCACAGCCGGGGATTTCGCTCCAAAGAATCTCAGGCAATCCTACCGGAACAGCTAATGGTATATCCCTTAACTTTAACGATATAGATTTCGAAGGTATTATCTATTATGGTTTCATTCCTTATGGCGATTCAAAACATCCTCACCCTGTCTATTTCAGGGAGGCATCAAGAATTACAGCAGGAAAAGCCTTCATTGAAATAACAAATTCATTGAGTGGACGTTATGATATGGTTAACTGGGAGGAGAAAGAGAAAGGGACTATTGGTTACAGGGTTGTGAATATATTTGGTCAATTTCTTTATGATGGAATTGTCTCATTCTCCGGCTCCGGACCGTTTGAGGTGGTGCCCACAATTATCGATGGTCCTTTTGTAAACCTGCTGACACATGATGGGGCTACCATTTCGTTTGCTACAAATATGAAAACTAAAGCTATAGTAGAAGTAGATGGGAAGAAATTCACAGGCAAAAAGGGCCGGAAGCATGAAATAAAAATCAAAGGGCTTGATCCTGCCACTGAATATAAATATTCAGTCATTTATGGAGATAATGTGCAGGAATATAGCTTTAGAACTGCACCTCGGCCAGGATCAAGAACATCATTTACATTTGCTTATGCATCAGATTCGAGAAGTGGCAATGGTGGAGGAGAAAGAGATATTTATGGTGCTAACTTTTATATAATGAAAAAGTTGATGGCACTCGCCAGGTACAGGAATGTAACATTCTTTCAATTCACAGGTGACCTGATTAACGGATACCAGGAATGGAAACAGCATATGAATCTTGAATATGCCAACTGGAAAAGAGCAGTACAGCCTTTCGGTGCATATTTCCCTATATATGTTGGTATGGGAAATCATGAAGCTCTAACAAGGGTTTTTAATAAAGAAGGACAATGGAATATATCTATTGACAGGTTTCCTTTTGATTCCCAGTCATCAGAATCAGTTTTTGCAGATAATTTCGTGATGCCGGAAAATGGCCCTGTTTCAGAAGATGGAGCTATTTATGATCCATCCGACAAAACAATTGATTTCCCATCATACAAGGAGAATGTGTTTTACTATACCTATGATAATGTAGCTGTTATTGTCCTTAATTCTAATTATTTTTACTCACCCAGCTCAATTTTACTCAGGTATTCCAGTGGCGCACTGCACGGTTATATTATGGATATGCAGATGGAGTGGCTTGACAAAACAGTGGCAATGCTTGAAGACGATTCAAACATAGATCATATTTTTATTACAGAACATACTCCTTTCTTCCCCAATGGTGGTCATGTTCAGGATGATATGTGGTATAATGGCAATAACCAGTACAGGCCATATGTAGCAGGCAGACCTCTTGAAAAAGGGATTATTGAGCGACGTGACCAGTTACTTGATATAATAGTCAATAAGAGTAAAAAAGTAGTTGCCATATTAACAGGTGATGAGCATAATTATGCCAGGACTGAAGTTAGCCCGGAGATGAATAGATATCCGGAGCCATATTTTACTCAAAAAATTGATCTGAAAAGAACAATATACCAGATTAATAATGGAGCAGCAGGAGCTCCTTACTATGCCCTGGAAGAAACACCCTGGACACCATGGGTCAGTGGCTTCACTACTCAGAATGCACTGGTGCTCTTCCATGTTAATGGTAAAGAGATTGAAATGGAAGTGTTAAATCCTGATACCCTGGAAGAGGTAGACCGTTTAAAACTTAAATGATGTAATGTCTAAATTCCTTATTCATTCAAATAATTAATTCATTTACATAACCTTATCTAATATTTCCGAAAATGAGAATACTTAGATCCATTATTTCTGTTTTCTTTTTTCTAATCCTTATCACCACTGTCTATAGCCAGCAAAAAGGTTATTACAGGTCGCCAGCAATATTCGGTAATGAGATTGTTTTCACAGCAGAAGGTGACCTCTGGAAATTTGATATAAACTCAAAAAAAACACAACGACTGACAACTGACCATGGGATGGAATCTCAGGCAATATTCTCACCCGATGGGAAATACATTGCCTTTGTGGGTGAATATGAAGGCCCTTCGGAAGTATATATCGTAGCTTCATCTGGAGGCAAACCCAGGAGACTGACCTGGGAAGAAAACAACCCGCATATAAGCCAGTGGACGAAAAACGGGAAAATATTGTATTCCACAAATTACTATTCCTCTTTGCCTAATGCGCAGCTTTTGAAGCTAGATCCGCAAACAGCTACATCTACCCTTATCCCTCTTGCACAAGCCGACCAGGGCACTTATACAGATAAAGATGAACTCTTTTTTACCAGGTTAAGGAAGCAATCCAGTCATACAAAAAGATATACAGGTGGCACAGCCCAGTCAATATGGAAATTCGATGGTAATAATGAAGCTGTACATCTTACTGCGGATTACGAAGGAACAAGCAAGGATCCAATGTACTTTAAAAGCAGGATATATTTCCTGTCTGACAGGGATGGGACAATGAATATATGGTCGATGAACTGTTCAGGTGAGGATGTGCAGCAGCACACATTTTCATCAGGATGGGACCTGTATGAGGCTTATATGGATAACGGACGTATAGTATGCCAGAAAGGGGCTGATATACTTCTATATGATATCAATACGCAAAAAGAAGAGATACTTGATATAAAATTGTTTTCTGACTTCGATCAGAAGCATATCAGGTGGATAACAGATCCTGAATCCAAAATTTCTTCATTAAATATTTCTCATAGCGGGGAAGATGTTGTGATAACAACACGTGGCAGGATCTTCAATTTCCCGGTAAACGGGGAAAGGTGGTCCGAGATAACAAGGGAATACGGCATCAGGTATAAGGATGCCTCCTTCTCCGCCGACAGTGAAGATATATTAATGCTTTCCGATGAGTCCGGAGAGTTCGAAATATGGAAAGCCGGTCACCTTGGCCTGGATAAGCCGGAACAGATAACGAACGGATCAACAAACCTGATAACAGCTTATTCTGTCTCTCCTGACCAAAAATATATTGCTTATGCAGAAAAAGACAACAGGTTTTTGCTCTTTGATAAAAATACAGGTAAATCAGTCGTAATAGATGTTAATGATTTCGCAGGTTTCAGAGAACCTTTTTCATGGTCACATGACAGTAAATGGATTGCTTACGTTAACAGTGCGGATAACAGTAATATGATTATTAAGCTTTACAGTGTTGATAATAGAAAATCATATGTTGTAAGCACCGACAGGTTTGATAGTTATAATCCCCGTTTCAGTACCGACGGCAGGTGGCTCTATTTTTTCTCAGACAGGACTTTCAATAACCGTGTGGGTAGCCCCTGGGGCAGCAGGCAACCGGAACCCTATTTTGAAAAGACCGCTAAGATATATGCCCTGGCCCTTGATGCAGATGCTGAATTTCCGTTCCTGGAAGAAAACGAGCTGAAAGAAAAAGATGATGAGGATAATAATGATTTGAAAAACAAGAAAGAACAGCCCCTTGATATTGATTTTGAAGGTATGGAAACGAGACTTTATGAAGTGCCTGCAGGAAGTGCAAATTACCGTGATTTCTATGTTACCGACAGTCATATTATCTGGATGCAGAGTTCGCCCGGCTCCAGTGGTGGTACTGTTCAATCCCTTAAAATAAGTAATGAGCCCGATAATAAGCCAAAAACCCTTGCAAACGGGATTAGGGGCTTCTCTGTTTCCGGTAATGGCAAAAAAATACTTCTGAGAAACAGGAATGGTATATTTGTGATGGAATCCTCAGCATCCAAACTCGATACGTCAAAACATAAGCTGGAGATAGAAAAGTGGGCATTCAATATTGATCCTGTTGAAGACTGGAAGCAGATGTTTAAAGATGCCTGGAGAATGGAGAGGGATTATTTCTATGACCCTGATATGCATTGTCTTGACTGGGATGCTGTTTTTCATAAATATAGTGCCTTACTACCCAGGGTAACTGACAGGTATGAACTGGATGACCTGATGGCACAGATGATATCTGAACTTTCAACACTGCATATGTTTGTAAGGGGTGGAGATAAGCGTACACCACCAGAGAATATTTCAATGGGTTACCTGGGTGCTGACCTGCACAAAGATGCCTCCGGAGTATTTATTATTGATCATATATACTTTAGCGATCCCGATTATCCGAACGAACAATCACCTCTTGCTATGCCATGGTTAGATATTGAAGAGGGTGATGCAATAATCAATATCGATGGTGTTGATGTAAGCAGTTCTCCATCAATAAATAAGCTCCTTGCCAATAAGGCTGGCATGCAGGTCCGAATCAAATTCAAGAAACCGGATGGAAAATCATATGAGGAAATAATTAAACCTTTAAGCTCCCGTGCTTTCAGTAATTTAAGGTACAGCGAGTGGGAGCATACACGCAAGGAGGAAGCTAAAAAAAGAAGCCACAACAGGATCGGGTATGTACACCTGAGAGCAATGGGTGGAAATAATTACACAGAATGGATAAAGGGCTTCTATCCAAACTATCGTAAAGAAGGTTTAATAATTGACGTAAGGCATAACCGCGGCGGTAATATAGATAGCTGGATACTGGAAAAACTACTGAGAAAAGCCTGGTTCTTCTGGGCTCCCCGTACAGGCAAGCCATACTGGAATATGCAATACGCCTTCAGGGGACATATGGTTGTACTGATTAATGAGAATACAGCTTCAGATGGTGAGGCATTTGCCGAGGGATTCAGGACACTCGGTATGGGTGACCTGATTGGCACACGTACCTGGGGTGGCGAAATATGGCTATCACAACGAAACAGACTGGTAGATAATGGCATAGCTACAGCAGCTGAAAACGGAGTATACTCACCGGAGGGTGAATGGCTTATTGAAGGTTATGGTGTAGTACCCGATATAAAGGTTGATAACCTGCCTTATGAAACATACAAGGGCAGGGATGCACAACTTGAGGCCGCAATTGACCATCTGATGAAAATGATGGAGAAAGAACCGGTGAGCATCCCTCCTATCCCTAAGAGACCTGACAAATCATTTAAATACAAGTAATAACTTATCAATATACAGACAACTACGATAAAGCCGGGAATATAAACGTCCCGGCTGTGTTATAACAGGGTTTGCTTTCTGGATGATGGTGGGGGATTCCAGATAGATGGCCAGGATGAAAAGGTTATTCATATTATTGACGGCAAAACGGTTCTATCGACACGATCGAACAGATCATTCGTATTTGATATATCACATATCCCGTCAGGGGAATATTTAGTTCTGATAAGTGACAGTAAATTTACAGTGTCGAAGAAAATAATCAAGAAATAGTATAATTAAGGCGTGTTTCTATTTTTTCTTCCCGAATAATTTTTCAAAGAAGGATTTATCTTCCTGCTCGCTTTCAACTTTAGTATTCTTATTCTTCCTATCGCCGGGTTTTATACCTAACAACCTGTTAAAGAATCCTCTTATGCCCTTTTGGCGGAAGGGATCACAGTCCAGGAAGGAATATATATTACCGGGCAGATCAAATGAAGTGAGATATTTATTATTTAAATCCTTGTTCTTCTCTATATCATTTATTATTTG
>DOZA01000322.1 GCA_003518245.1 Bacteroidales bacterium
AAGGAGACAGGAGAAAAATATATAAGGATGGAG
The DNA here is from genome assembly GCA_003518245.1 of Bacteroidales bacterium. Classification (GTDB taxonomy): domain Bacteria; phylum Bacteroidota; class Bacteroidia; order Bacteroidales; family VadinHA17; genus UBA9300. The sequence continues at coordinate 34 of DOZA01000322.1, forward strand.
ATGGGAGTACCCGGCTTACCTTCACCACTGGTTGGTATTGAAGCAGAAAAAGCAGCTCTCGATGATGGTGTAAGCTCTGTATATCCTGATATTGAAGGCTTACCTCAACTTAAGAAAGAAACATCAAGGTTCATTAAATTATTCCTGGATATAGATGTTGACTATAAAGGATGTATTCCTACTGTTGGGTCACTGATGGGTGGTATGGTTAGTTTCCTGGTAGTTAACAGGAACGACAGGACAAAAGAAGGCACCCTGTTTATTGACCCGGGATTCCCTGTACAGAAACAGCAGATAAAAATATTGGGCCAGGACTACAGGTCATTTGATCTGTATAACTACCGTGGGGAAAAGCTGAGGCCAAAGCTGGAATCATATCTTCAGACCGGTAAGGTGTCCAGTATCCTTTATTCAAATCCCAATAATCCTTCATGGATTTGTTTTACCGATGAAGAGTTAAAAATAATTGGAGAACTGGCCACCAAATATGATGCTGTGGTAATTGAAGATCTGGCATACTTTGGCATGGATTTCCGGAAAGATTACGGAAGCCCCGGGCAGCCACCTTATCAGCCTACTGTGGCTAAATATTGTGATAATTATATCATCCTTCTATCCAGCTCAAAAGCATTCAGCTATGCAGGTCAGAGGGTGGGAATGCTTGTTATATCTGACTATCTTTATAACAGGCGCTACACCGATCTTCTGAGGTATTATACAAGTGATTTGTTCGGGCATGCTATGGTGTTCGGCGCTCTATATGCATTATCTGCAGGTGTGACACATAGTGCCCAGTATGGACTACATGCAATGTTGAAGGCTGTTAATGATGGAGAATACAATTATATAGAAGATGTAAAAGAATATGGGAAAAGGGCAAGAATGATGAAACAGATGTTCATCACATACGGTTTTGAGATAGTGTATGATACTGATATTGATAAACCTATTGCTGACGGTTTCTATTTTACAATTTCATTTCCGGGAATGAGCAGTGGTGAATTGCTTGAGAACCTTTTATATTATGGTATAAGCGCAATAACCCTGAATATTACGGGAAGTGATAATGCCAATGGTCTGAGAGCCTGCGTCTCTCAGGTGTCAAAGACCATGCTGCCTGTACTGGAAGAAAGGTTAAAAAGATTTTATGAAGATTTTTATTAATTAACTAATAATTTAATATAGAGAGTATGGCCAAAATAAAAGGAGCGATAGTAATCGATAAAGAGAAGTGCAAAGGTTGTGGTTTATGCATTACAGCATGTCCTACAGAGGTTATTGCATTATCACCGGAAGTAAACAGCAAAGGCTATAATTATGCAACAGCTGTAAATATGGATGTATGTACAGGTTGCACAAACTGCTCACTGGTATGTCCTGATGGTGTAATAACTGTTTACAGAACAAAGATTTAATCTATAAAAATTACAAGAATAAAATATGGAAAAGGAATTAAGATTAATGAAAGGCAACGAGGCTTTTGCTGAAGCAGTAATCAGGGCCGGTACCGATGCCTATTTTGGATATCCGATCACTCCTCAGAGCGAGGTGCTTGAATACCTCACTGCTGAAAAGCCTCATGAGAGAACGGGAATGGTCGTACTACAGGCTGAAAGTGAAGTGGCTGCTATAAATATGGTTTATGGTGGTGCAGGTTGTGGTAAAAAAGTATTGACATCCTCTTCTTCTCCTGGTATTTCTCTTAAGCAGGAAGGAATAAGCTATATAGCTGGCGCTGAATTACCCTGCCTGATATTGAATGTTGTCAGGGGAGGACCAGGCCTGGGAACCATACAGCCTTCGCAGTCAGATTATTTCCAGGCAACCAAAGGTGGTGGTCATGGTGATTATAAACTGATTGTGCTGGCGCCGTCATCAGTACAGGAAATGGCTGATTTTGTAGAGCTTGCTTTTGAGCTTGCATTTAAATACAGGAATCCGGCAATGATACTTTCTGATGGGGCAATAGGACAAATGATGGAAAAAGTTTGGTTTAATCCTCAAAAGAAAAGATCCGGTGAGTTGCAACCGTGGGCTACAACTGGTAAGACAGCTGACAGGGAAAGGAATATCATAACATCCCTTGACCTGGATCCCCACAGGCAGGAGCAATTCAATTTAAAACTCCAGAAAAAGTACCGTGAAATGAAGGAAAAGGAGGTCAGATATGAGACTTTCCAGTGTGATGATGCTGAATACCTGCTGGTAGCATATGGTACCAGCTCAAGAGTATCACAGAAAGCTATTCAAATGGGCAGGGAAGAAGGCATTAAGGTTGGCCTGTTAAGACCAATCACCCTGTTCCCATTTCCTTCGAAAGAAATAAATGAACTGGCAGATCAGGTAAAGGGAATATTGACAGTTGAGATGAGTGCCGGACAGATGGTTGAAGATGTAAAACTGGCCGTTAATGGTAAGATACCGGTTGAACACTTTGGCAGGATGGGAGGAATAATACCAACACCCGAAGAAGTTGTTGAAAATTTGAAAGCTAAAATTATTGGAGGATAAAATAATGGCAGATACTATTAGTACCAAACAAATTATAAAACCCGAAAACCTTGTTCATAAAAAGTCAGCAGTGATGACTGACACTACCATGCATTATTGTCCGGGGTGCGGACATGGTACGACCCATCAGATACTTGCAGAGGTTATCGAAGAACTGGGCATCCAAGAGAATACAATAGGTATTACCCCTGTGGGATGTTCTGTGTTTATGTACAACTACCTGAATATTGATATGCAGGAAGCAGCACATGGACGCGCTCCTGCACTGGCAACAGCTATCAAAAGGTTGATGCCTGATAAGTATGTATTTACCTACCAGGGCGATGGAGACCTTGCTGCTATAGGTACTGCAGAAACAATTCACAGCTGCAACAGGGGAGAAAATATACTTATAATATTTATCAATAATGGAATCTACGGGATGACCGGAGGACAAATGGCTCCTACCACTATTGTAGGTATGAAATCATCTACCACCCCTTATGGCAGGGATGTGAGCTTAATGGGTAATCCGCTGAAAATGACAGATATAGTTGCTACCCTCCCGGGTACATACTATGTAACAAGGCAAAGTGTCCATAAGCCGGGTAATGTGAGAAAAATGAAAAAAGCAATCCACAAAGCATTTGAATACCAGAAAAAAAAGAAGGGAACATGCTTTATTGAGGTTGTTTCTAACTGTCCTTCAGGATGGAGAATGACACCGGTTGAGTCGAATAAGTGGATGGAAGAAAATATGTTACCATTCTATCCTCTTGGTGATTTTAAAGTTCCTGAAGAATAAAAGTTATTTATAATAATAGAAAACTGACAAGATATGACAGAAGAAATAATTATAGCGGGATTTGGAGGACAGGGAGTACTTTCAATGGGTAAGATAATGGCATATTCAGGCATAATGCAGGATATGGAAGTGAGCTGGATGCCATCATATGGACCGGAAATGCGTGGGGGAACAGCTAATGTAACGGTAATTTTGAGTGATGAAAGAATAAGCAGCCCTATACTCAGGATTTTTGATACAGCAATATTACTTAATCAACAGTCACTTGACAAGTTTGAAAAAGCAGTGCGACCAGGAGGAACCTTGATTTATGATGTTAATGGTATCTCAAGAAACCCTGAAAGAAAAGATATAGCTGTATACAGAATTGATGCTACCGAAGAGGCTATCAGGATGGAGAGCTCAAAAACATTCAATATGATAGTGCTGGGTGGATACCTCAAGATTAAACCGGTACTTAAGATGGAAAATGTACTTACAGGACTGAAAAAGTCACTTCCTGAAAGGTACCATCACCTTCTTCCAATAAATGAGAAAGCTCTTTCAAGAGGAATGGAGATTATCAGGAAACTTGATTGATGGGGAATCCTTAAATGACGCGGGTCTTTCTATGCTCTCCTAAGCCCTTTTAGGGTCGTGGCTCTAGCAAAGACCCTTGGTGCATGTGGGTGACACAGCCAGCAAGGCCCATCGAGTTAACAGGACTCCTGTTTGGTTACAGCATTCCATTGTTCCATTTAAAACTATAAATGCTGCTCGTGCTGGTATAGTTTAATGTTCTGATAAATAGAGCTATTCATAAAAATGCATATCCTTGATATACTGCCAGACTCCTGGTGGAAGAAAATACTGCATATTCTTACCTTGCCTGATAGCTGAGCGGAGAAATGTTCCTGATATTTCAATTAACGGGGCTTCTACAATATCAATATTTGCTGTTTTGAGCAATGATCTTACTTCAGGGCCTGGTTCCTTGCCTTTATTTGCCCTTGGATAAACAAATAGCGTGCAAGAGTCAATAAGTAAGCCGGCATTTTTCCATTTGTTAATTGTCAGGAGATTATCACTACCCATTATTAAGGCAAACTGGTAGGTGGGATGTTTTTCCCTCAGGTAAGTTAATGTATCAATTGTATATGAAGGTTGTGGTAGCTTTGATTCAATATCTGATACTCTGAACCTGTGATCGTCACCAATAGCTAATTCAACCAGATGCAATCTGTGATGATCAGCAAGGAGACTGTTTTTTTTCTTAAGAGGATTGTGTGGGCTTACAACAAACCATATTTCATCCAGGTCAGTATATTCATAAATATAGTTTGCTATTGCCAGGTGGCCTATATGTACAGGATTAAATGAACCAAAATAGAGGCCTGTTTTCATATATTATCAATTATTATTAATAAAATGCTTACATACCTCAAGAGCCTCAGAGCATGCTTTCTCAAGGTCATTATTTATTATAATCTTATCGAAATTAACCGCTTTAGCCATCTCCTCTCTTGCTTTTTTTACGCGCCTTTCAATATCGTCAGTGTGCTCAGTCTCCCTTTTAACAAGACGTTTTCTTAATTCATCGATCCCCGGTGGTTGAATAAATATAGCTATTGCTTTGTCACCAAATTCATTTTTCAGGTTTATTCCTCCCTTGACATCAACATCAAAGATAATATGATAATTATTATCCCATATCCTGTATATATCACTACGCAGGGTGCCATAATAGGTCCCATTATATACTTCTTCCCATTCAACAAATAGCTTATTCTTTATTTTATTCCTGAACTCATCTGCTGACATAAAATAATAATCCACACCGTTTTCTTCCCCTTTGCGTGGTGATCTGCTTGTTGCTGATACAGAAAACTTTATTGATGGTTCATTTTTAAGAATATATTTTACAATACTTGTTTTACCTGCTCCTGAAGGTGCAGAAACTATAATCAGTTTTCCCTTATTCTTGTCTTTGCTCATAATATATTCAGCACCTGCTCTTTAATTTTCTCCAGCTCATCCTTCATCATCACTACTTTCTTTTGCATCTCTACATCATTGGCTTTTGAACCCAGGGTATTAATTTCCCTACCCATTTCCTGGGAGATAAATCCCAGTTTTTTCCCGTTTATTTCTTCATTTTGGAGTGTTTCTTTAAAATATTCACAATGTTTCTTCAATCTGACTTTCTCCTCGTTGATATCCAGTTTTTCAAGGTAATATAGTAACTCCTGTTCAAACCTGTTCTCGTCAATATTTTCATTTCCCAGCAGCTTAAGATTGTTTCTTATCTTTTCTCTTATCCTGTTTATTCTTTCATCTTCATACGGTGCTAGTTCTTTAATGTCTAATTCAATAAGACTTATTCTTTTTTTGAGATCCTTTTCAATTGACCTTCCTTCTTCTATCCTGAAATCATTGAGTTGACTAATGGCATTATCCAGAAGCCCGGCTATCATTTCCCACTCCTCTTCACTGATTACTGGTTTTTCTGTTTTAAGTGTTTCAGGAAGCCTCATTATTATTGACATTAATTCTTTCCTGTTTTCAATATACAATTCACCTGCAACATCAATAAGCTGATTATAGTAACTCTTTATTGCAGCTTTGTTTATTTTGGGTATATTTTGATCATCCAGGCTATCCAGTGAGATGGACAGGTCGACTTTACCCCTTATAAGACCCTTACTTATTCTGGATCTTATTTCCAGTTCTTTTTCTTTATAATACCAGGGTATTTTTGTATATATATCAATTTGCTTGCTGTTGAGCGATCTCAATTCAACAGTTATTTTTTTCTCAGGGGTTTCGGCAAATGATAATCCATAGCCTGTCATTGATCTGATCATAGCTTTCTACTTTAGTAACAAATGTATTAAAAATAAGGATTCTATCTTACCTGTGGCCTTACAATGACCTTTTTCTTCCACCTCCCGGTCATATAATATATCCATGACATTATCAGACCTGTTCCCCAGCTCATGGGGAATGACCACCATATACCTGTTACGCCGAACCTGTTCGAAAGGAATATGGCAATTGGTATACGTATAAGCCATAGTGATACCAGGGTAAATATCATAGGGATAAAAGTATCACCTGCACCTCTCATAACTCCGTTGAACGTGAACATAAAGGCAAAAACAAGGTAAAAAAGACTCACAATCGTAAGGTATTCTGATCCTATTTCTATTACTGCCGGATCATTTGTGAATGCATCCATGAAAATATCACCAAAAGATACAATTATTGCAGTGGTGGCAATAGTTACAATACTTGTCAGGAGGATTGTTGAGATTAAACCACTTTTAACTCTGTAAGTTTTATTTGCTCCCAGGTTCTGTCCCACAAAGGTTGCAAGGGCCTGTGCCATAATCATAGCAGGAATAGTTGCTATAGCATCCAGTCGACTGGCAACTGAAAAAGCAGCAATAACATCAGTTCCAAATGTATTAACTACGCCCATTATTGCCATTATACCGAGAGACACGAAGGTTTGTTGAAAACCTGTGGGCAGGCCTATCCTGATACTTTGCCTGAAAATCTTCCTGTCGAACACCAGCCTGCGCACTTTGATGTTAATAATCTTATGGTATTTGTTCAGATAGAATATGGCGGTTATGAAAGCTCCCCCTTGAGATAAGATGGTAGCAAGAGCAACTCCCCTGACACCCATATTAAATACGATGACAAAAAGAAGATCAAGGGCTATATTGGTGAGGGTGGAAATAATTAGAAAATACAGGGGAGTTTTTGAATCACCCATACCTCTCAAAATCGCGCTTGTTCCGTTAAAACCAAAAAAGGTTATCATCCCAAGAAGATAAATATTGAGGTAATCCAGGGCCATAGGCATTACTTCTTCGGGCAGATTGAGAAGTACAAATATTTCTTCACTGAATATTATGCCTAAAATGGTAGTCAATATCGAAGCAAAGAAGAGTCCAATATACATTGTATCTATTGCTCTTCTCACATTATCAAAGTCCTTTGCACCAAAATACTGGGATATTACTATTGTAACCCCTGATGCAAGTCCTATTATCATTGATATAAGAACAAATATCACCGGAAAGGATGCACCCACGGCAGCCAGAGCCTCCTTGCCAATGAAGTTACCTACAATAATGCTGTCAACCACATTATAAAATTGCTGAAAAAGGCTTCCGGCAAGCATTGGCAATGCAAACTGTAGGATCAACTTCCCCTCTTTACCTACTGTCATGTCTTTCATGGCTGACCCCTAATTTGACTTGCAAAAGAAAAGAAAATACCACCAACATCAAAATTATATTTCATGGTATATATCTTTTTTGCCAAATTCCGTTATATGGAATAAATGACTTAATTTTGGCATTGCTTTTGCAAAATGAAACATTATATAAACCCGTATTCTATAATCTACTTTTTAATCAATATATCCAGGATGATTGACAAATGTTCAATTTTACTTATTGCCTTGATAATAATATCTCTTACCGGGAATACAATTTACGCACAGGTTGAAACAGAGTCTGACACGACAGGTTTTGTTATCGATACATTAATGAAGGCAGAAACAGTTGATTCCCTGGCAAGTGAGATAGGTATGAAAGTACGTTTCACTACTGAGCAGGCAATAAAGTATATCTCGGAATGGTATGAAAAAGATATATGGAACAGTGAAGATGACCCTCTAAGAAAGTCAATCAGACGTTTACTCTTCGAAGTGACCAATGATCCATTGTATATTTCCAGAGACTATATAAGACAATATGAATGGGAGAAGATTAAGATCCCGGCAAGCAGTTTTTATATGTGGGATACTATACATATTCCCGTTCCGTCAGTACGTGATAAGAAAATCAATCGCATGCAGGATATGGATATTTACGATCCGCTAATGGCTCAATCAAAACTGGATGCAAAAGAACCTGAACACTTGCAAGAAAAAACTGACACTATTTTAGCATTGGGCGATAGTATAAATATTGTAAATCCTGCAGATTTAAATAATATTTTTGTACAGACTGATATTCAAAGATCACGGCAAAATGTTTCATCTGAGCACGATAGCATTATTATCGTGATATCCGATACATTAAAAGAGGTGATAAGTTCAAATCCTGATTTTCCATTCCTTTACTATGATTACCCAATGATTGGTGATTCAATACAATCAGCAGTCAAGAAAATAGTGGGCTGTATTGAAGAGAATGATTCCAGCAGGGTTATTATCACCGGATCACGTAGTTCGGTTCCTGTATGGCTGAGTAATAATTCATCACGAATGACAAGATTGTGGCTGGAAAATGAATGGGGACAGGCAGTATCTGTATGGATAGGTAGTAAATCGAGGGATTCAATAGATATAATTGTTGAAAGAGGAGTACATTTCAGAAGACCCGGAAAGACTTATAATATTGCTGATGCCAAAGTAAACCTGAAGACAATTGATAACTCAAAACTGGCTGAAGCCAGAAAGATAGAGGTAAAACCACAATACTGGAAATTTCTTTCAGAAGCATCATTCGTTTTTAACCAGGCAATGATAAAAAACTGGGTTAAGGGAGGAGAGAGCAATATTACCACGGTTCTTGATATTACCGGTACTGCCAGCTATACCAATAAAAAGAAAAAAATTGTCTGGGATAACCAGGGAAGGCTGAAGTTTGGATTAATCACCTCGGCAGGAAGTGGTATAAGTAAAAATATTGACCATATCGATATTGTTTCCAAGTTTAATAATAATGCTTTCGGTAAGTTCGATTTCAGTGCAACGATGCTATTTAAAACGCAGCTGGCCTATGGATATAATTATCCCAATGATTCTGTTGTAGTGTCCAAGTTTTTTAACCCCGCTTCACTGACTCTTGGCCTTGGACTTGATTATAAACCAAACGGTCATACTTCAATAAACTTTGCTCCATTATCATATAAAGGAACATATGTGCCTGATACTGTTATGATAGACCAGACAAAACATGGTTTACTGGCAGATCAGAGATCACGTCATGAGCCGGGGATGAGTGCGCAGATAAGCCATAAGACCAAAATATTTGATGAGGTT
>DOZA01000405.1 GCA_003518245.1 Bacteroidales bacterium
TATGGAGCCTCAGGGTATTCCCAGTTATCCGTACGAAAGGGAGGAACAGGAAGGATACGTTCATAAAGAGTTGCATTTACAGCGTTACCCAGAGGATTCCTTGCCCATGCATATCGTACTTCTTCGGGGTCATGAACAAGATCATTCCAAACAACAATCTTTGTTCTGTCCTGGATCTCTTTTCCTGTATTATCCCTGCCTGACACCAGGTATTCTGCCTTTGCCGGGTAAAAATGGTTATCGCTTCCGGCTATGGCAAACCCTTCAAATGGCCTGTCATCCGATGTCTTTATTTCTTTATTGAAATTAAGTATTATCTTCCCGGCCTTAATTTCTTTCCCTGTGCATATTGCAGACTCCCATCCAAGATCAAAACCATAAAGCTCTGCCAGGGCCCATCTTGCTATTCTTTCACCAGCTTCCGTTTTTTTCTGTGGGTGATACCAGTTAACCTGCTGGTCATAAGTGCTGACATAACCTGTTCTGTCATTATTAAGGAAGGCCTTAAACTGCCCCTCCCGTATATAAGGAGCAGCATCAATCATAGCAGCCTCAAGATTATCTCGAGTCTGGGGCATACCGCCCGCACTGAAGTCAATAATACCAAAAGGAAGATCAGGGTCATTAAAAGATTCACGCCAGTCCCTGATCAGCAAATCAAAATTCACCGCATATAATTCCGGTCTTGAATCTGATAATGCATTATTATAACCATGATGGAAAATTATGCCTTTGACCGTTAGCCCCTTAAAAACAGATAACATACCATTATAACAGGCTCCTGGCCTGTTATGATCATAAGCGGGGCTGGGTGATGGTTCCGTAGGTTTTGGGCCTGGCTCAAGTCCCATTTGTTTTCTCCTTTCAGCGCGCCTCTCCCAGTTTCTGATCCTCATCCTGAGGTTTTCAGACGGATCATATTCTCTTATCCTCTTATCCCAGTATTCCAGCATTTCCTGGTTCTCGGGTGTTTCAGATAAAGCTTTGCCTGAAATCCATGATTCAACAGTGGTCCCTCCCCTGGATACATCTATTAAACCTACCGGTACCTGGCTAACCATGTGTATACGTTTACCGAAAATATATCCTAGTCCTGAAAAAGTCTTAACCGCATCAGGTGAACAAACCATCCAGTAACCCTTTTTATCATACCTGTCATTCCATTCATCATATTCATTCACATGTTCAAAATCAGTCTCCGGTTCAATACTTTCAGCATGTGGGATAGTCATTATCCTTATCTGGGGAAAATTAGCTGAGAGTACCTCTGCATCACCATGATAAATACGGGCAAGGTCAAATTCCATATTGCTCTGGCCCCCCAGCACCCATACATCACCAACCAGGATATTGGAGAATATTACTTCATTATTCTCCCCTCTAATCAGCAGATCCTGTGCCTGCATGCTGGCCGGCATGGGATCAAGGTATACTGTCCATTCGCCATCTTTGCCCGCCATACCTGATTTCAACTGACATCCAAATTCGACCTTAACTATCTCTCCCGGTGATGCCCATCCCCATATCCTGACTGGTTTATCACGCTGCAATACCATGTTATTATCAAAGATGTGATGTGTACGCACCTGGGCTGAAATGCCCGTTGATAGAATAATAAATACAAATATTAAAAAAAACGGTGCTCTCTTCACACCTGAAAACCTGAATAATTGTGTATCACACGTTAACCAATCCAAAAGGCAAGTATTACAATAAACACTATTCGTAGTATCCTCCGTGAAATTCAAAGAAAGAGAGCGCCCGTTTTTCTTACCACTAAACCTAAACCCTAAAATCAATTATTTAAATAGTAAATTATATAACGTATAAATTTATACTACGTATATTAATAACTTAAAAATAAATTATATATTTTAACTTCAAATTAATCGTAAAATATTAGTAAATCATTACATAGGCAAGTATACTAATATTTTTTTAATATTTAATACTATAATGAAATAAATAAAAAAATACTACTCTTTTTTTTGTATCCTTTTTTTGGCTGGTTTTGGTTGTCTTACCCTTTTATTACAAACAGGTAGTTTTCCGGGATCAGGTACTGCTTCAATTTAAGAAATAGCCGGAGTATTTTTTCCATATCATCTGTGATACTTCTACCGGATCACCTTTGGTGACAGCCGGGAAAATATCTCGTTTATGTGACCACTCTTTTTCCCACTCACAAGAAGCCTCAAGAAACGGGGCCCTTTCAAATTCACTGTTATTCCTCAACGCATCTTCGGTCATTTTAAAAAAACTATTCCACCTTGCCAGATGATAATCGGAGAACATGCCCGCCCATTGTTTATAAGCATAGTTATTCAGGTCATCATACTGATTCTCAGTACATTTCTCACCCCACATTGTTATCAGGTTTCTTGCATTCCATTCATACAATTTTTCTTCTTCTTCTGTTTCTGCCCATTTTTTAGCATCCTCGAGCCAGGTTCCAAGAAGATATTCACTACGTGTAGAGAGCAAAATATCAAAGTCTTTGATAAGCTCAATAATCCGTTTTTTTAATTCCAGGAACCTGTCAATATCCTTTTGTTTAAATGCCTCCTCAAGGTCAAGGACCCAGTAGTAGGCAAGGGGACTGATAACCTGCCTGGTAAGGTTAACAAGGTCGAACTGGTAAGTATCAAGATCCTTGAATTCCCCGGAACACTTCAACAGATACTTTAAAGCGTTACAAAGGACCTCCTGGTCATAATCGGGCACCGGGCTTGTACGGTATGCCATGTCAGGATTATAGAATCCTGGTCTCTCACATACAAAAGTTCCGGTTTGTTTATGTGTATTATAAACTGTTTCTAGCATTGATTGCCATGCTTTATTTGCAAATTCATTATGTTTTCCGTATCTGTTCTTTGTATATTCCAACAACCATTGTTCAGGGTCCGGTATTTCATCTGACCATACCATATCCATGACATATTCCTGTACAACAGGATTATTTCCGAAGTATTCCATAGCCATTCCTATTCCTGAAAGATTACCCTTATCGTCACTTTTCAGGGCTTCACCCAGATTAGAAGCAATATCTCCCAGCTTTCCACTCATGCTTGTCCGTCCTCCAAAGTTATGAAGCACGTTCCAAATCCATGGTTTACCATAAAAAGCTGATTTTTTCTTCCATGTAGGATGCAACTCACCATACAGGTCAAGCATAATCATCCTTTCATCCGGCACTGCTTCAATTAATGCTCTGCTTTGTGGATCTTTCCAAAAGTCACCTATACTGTAATACAGGAACCAGGCCTGCATTACCCATACCGCTTCAGGATCTGCAGCTGTAAAGGAGTTGAAGACAGTCCTGCTCATATCTGCCAGAAATTCAGGGTCGTCGGTATCAGGGTTAATTTCATTGAAACAATCTGCCGAATAATAGTGATTGGTACCAAACATCTCTGTTTGCTTTTCAATATAAAGTTTCCCGATACGTTTAAAAAGATCATCACCAGGATCAAGAAAATAAGTACCGCCAAATCCTGCAGACCAGTTACTGGTCTTATGCACTTCAGACTCAGGGTAAAGCTCTGTAATAGTTTCAGGGACATGTCCCGTAAATCCCTGCAGGACAGGAGTCATCCCGAAAGCCCTTTCCCTCTGGAGTATTTTTTGCTGCAAAGTCTTATGTTTATTAATCCATGAATCAGGCAGGGGCCCGCCCAGTCCATCAACATTTCCCATCCATCCCCAGGGAAAGTAAGCGGGTCCGACAATAAAGTCTTTAATCTGCTTCTCACTGAACCCAAGTTCCTTATACACTTCATACCAGACTGCTTCCTGGCCTGTTATCGCCAGCGGCAGGTTAATCCCGTTCATAGCCATCCAGTCGATGTGCCTTTCCCATTTATCCCAGTTCCACCAGGCCATTGTATAACCAAAAGTACATACATTGAAAAAATACCTGTACCTGTGCCGGGTTGTCTTTCTTACTGCTTTCTCAGGAACAGGCAACTCAGTGGGCAGATTCATCTGCTCATCAATTATTGAGAACTGAACATCACAATAGTTCTTAAGGTACCAGTTAAGGCCGGAGGCAAGGGATACACCATTATTACCTCTTATTATGATTTTTTTTTCCTCACCTGACACTTCAAAAAAGTCATGTCCATCGTCCTCATCAGAGAGTTCAAAAATAAAATTACCGGAACGTTCATCAAGTACTCTTTCAGCAAGTTGATAAACATTTCGTAACACATCATCATCACTTATTTCCTGATTGGATATTCTATCACAACCACCGAAGAAATAAATCAGAAGCATCATCCCGAGAAGAGCGATTTTTTTACAAACTATTTTCATTTCTTTAATTTATTATGCATGATTCCTGTTTTCTCAATAATATTTCGTCTCAGGAGGTCCGAGGTATGATTCCCTCACCCCGCCTGTATCAATAATAATTTTATCTATCACCAGGCCCGGATCAACCATCCATATCTTTAATATATGCCGGCCTGCTCTACCCAAATTCAATAAAGTATTCAGTTTCATCATATTGTACATTACATCTCCCTTCTTTTCCATTGATACAATCTGAGGTTTTTCATTATCAATTGCAATGGCAATTCTCAGGCCATACGCTTTATTAATCGGATAGGATGGAATGCAATTTAAGTCAACCTCAGCCCTGCCCTCAATAAAAGTGTATATCTCGTACTTCAATGATGG
>DOZA01000251.1 GCA_003518245.1 Bacteroidales bacterium
ACCGGTAATAACCAGCCATTGATTGTAGTCGATGGTATCCCTGTCCTTGACGAAGGTGTAAATTCAGGAGGTAGCGTATACCGTAGTACAGTGACACCGGGTGGTATGACTTATGTAAACCCTGATGACATTGAATCAATTTCCGTGCTCAAAGGCCCGAATGCTGCTGCATTATATGGATCCAGGGCAGGTAACGGTGTACTCCTTATTACTACAAAGAAAGGTACCAAAGGAAGAGGACTAGGTGTTACAGTAAATTCCAACATCACTTTTGATGCCCCTATGATTCTTCCGGATTACCAGAATGAATACGGTCAGGGAAGCCAGGGTAATGTGCCCTCTGACCTGGTTGATCTCAAAGCTGCATCGGGCTCATGGGGACCAAAGCTTGACGGAAGCCCACAGCTTTATTATACCGATGAACTGAGGCCCTATGTTTCACAGCCTGATAATGTAAAAGACTTCTTCAGGAACGCCGGCAGATATATAAATACCGTATCACTGGATGGCGGTGGTGAGAACTTTTCAGCAAGATTCTCATATACAAACAATATGACAGAATCGATGTTGCCTAATGGTAACCTTAAAAGCCATAACTTTAACCTCAGGGCTACTGCTGATCTGACTGACAAACTTTCAGTTGATGCTAAGGCAACATATTTAGCCCAGGATATAAATAACCGCCCAAGTCAGGGGACTGAAGGTATTCTTGCATATGTTTACGATATGCCCAGGAGTGTTGATATTAAGGATATGGAAACATACCAGAATCCTGAAGAATCACTTAATTCAGTAGGATACAGCACACTGAATGCTAACCCTTACTGGATACAGGAACACGATAAAAAGTGGGATTTTGTAGATAAGACAACAGGCTTTGTCAAAGTAAATTATCAGTTTACTGACTGGTTATCGGTATTTGGACGGGTAGGTACAGATGTACAGAACAGGAAAAGAGGATATATTAACCAGGCAGGCCATCATTATTTTACATCAGGACGTATGAATATCAACAGGTCCAGGTATTCAGAAACCAATGCTGACTTCCTGGTAACTGCAAATAAGGATAATATAATAGAGGACCTTAACCTGACTGTTATGGCTGGTGCAAACCATTCCTATCGTACAGGTGAATCCTTGTCCATCTACGGTGAAAACTTCAAGATTCCAACGCGTGCCACTATTGCTAACAGCGTGACACAGAGGCCAAGTCACACTCCGATGAGTGAACATGTGATAAATTCTGTATACGGGCAGCTCTCTCTCGCTTATAATGATTTTGTTTATCTTGATGTTACAGCACGTAACGACTGGTCATCAACTTTGCCTGAAGAAAACAGGTCATATTTCTACCCATCGGTAACGGGTTCTGTCCTGCTTAACCAGATCATTGATCCTGGCGCTGAGTATTTTAACCTCTTAAAGGTACGTGGTAGCTGGGCTAATGTAGGTAATGACACAGGCCCTTACCAGATATTCTCATATTTTAATGTCGCATCAGACGGCTACCTTGGATTAACACAGCTTTCAAGGCCAAGTGTTAAATTCAATGAAAATCTCAAGCCTGAGAATATTGCCTCTCTTGAATTTGGTGTTGAGGGAAGAATGTTTCTTGACAGGATATTCTTCGACATTAGTGTATACCAGATCAAGACAACAGACCAGATATATGATGTACCTGTCCCTGCAGCTACCGGATACAGCACTTTCAGGGAGAATATCGGTGAGATGTTAAACAAGGGTATCGAAGTACTTATTGGTGGATCACCTGTAAGAACGACTGATTTCTCATGGGATGTATCTTTAAATTTCTCCAGAAACATTAACGAACTTGTTGAGCTAACTACCGATCTTGAAAGTCACGTCTTTAATACAACAAACTCAGGTAACCTCAGCATAATGGCTACTGTAGGTGGTGGATATGGTGATATATACGGGACCGATTTCAGGAGAAATGAAGCGGGCGAACTGGTTGTTGACGCCCAGGGACGCCCCCAGTCAACACCTGAAAAAGTTCTCCTTGGTAATTCACAACCTGATTTTATAGGAGGTTTCCGCAATATTATCAGGTTCAAGGATATCTCATTTAGCTTCCTCATAGACGCAAGGGTAGGTGGCGAGGTATATTCACAAACAAGTGCAGCACTTACGGGCTCAGGAGTATCCAAGGAGAGTCTTGAATACAGGGAAGAAGGAATACTCGTTGACGGGGTTGTTAAACAGCCTGATGACAGCTATCTTCCTAACACAGTTACTATCAGTGCACAGGATTACTGGGGTTCTGTTTCAGGTATTGCCTCGGCATACGTATTTAGTCAAACAAATATAAGGCTAAGGGAATTTGTACTTTCCTATAATGTACCAAGATCCCTGCTGGCTAACCTACCAATACAAAATGCTTCAATAGGCCTTGTTGGAAGGAACCTGTTCTTCCTCTACAAGGATATACCTGATGTTGATCCTGAAGCAAGTCTTGGAACTGGTAACAGCGGACAGGGTATTATCTCTTACAACATGCCAACCGCAAGGAGTATAGGGTTTAATATAAATGTTAAATTTTAAATAGAAGTAAAATGAAGAACTTATATAAAATATTCATTGTCTTAGGTATAATGCTCATTGCTGGAGCATGTACCGAAAGGTTCAATGAAATAAATACCAAGCCTGATTCTTTTACTCAGGACGAAGTAAGTGCGAAATACTTCCTTACGCAGCCTCAATTCAAGTTGCTTGCACCTGACCGCTACCCTTACTGGAGAGCTAACCTGATACTTACTGACAGGTATGCAGGTCATGTATGCTTTGGCTTTAAAGGTTGCTGGTGGTCAGATGAACTTGGTTATTCCTACAGCAGCGGTTATACCGATGCTGCATGGAACTGGATGGCAGGCTATATAGGAGGCCTGGATAACTATATGAAAATGACTGATGTGGGTGGTGAATTTGAAAACCAGTATATGTATGCCATAGGTCAGATCATAAAAGGATTGTATTTCCAGATGTATACAGATGTATTTGGAATGATCCCGTATTCTGAGGCTACCAACCCGGATATCACAACACCCAAGTTTGATTCACAGGCCCAGATATATCAGGGAATTATAGCTGAGCTTGATGAAGCAGTGGCTACCATTGGTGATGCAACCAGAACCGGTGCCGCTGTTGATGATGTTGGAGAAAATGACGTCTATTGCGGTGGTGATCTCCAGAAATGGAAAAAAATGGCCAATACCCTTAAGCTGAGACTGGCTATGCGTGCATACGGTGCTGATGGAGAAACCTTTGCAGAGGATGCCATTACTCAGGCAATGGCTGCCGACCTTCTGTCTACTGAGTCTGACAATGTACTGATGAATAAGGACTTTGAGATTTCACAGTGGTCAGCTGCATGCTACGGTGATATATGGTGGAATTTTGGTGGAACAGGTTCAAAATGGACAATGGGTAAAACCCTTATTGATGCCCTCAGGGACAACAATGACCCGCGTCTGCCATTCTATGCAGAACCCGCTGCAGGTGGAACAATTAAATTTACAAAACCTGGAGGATCAGAGGCAGATAACTGGCAGGAAAGAATTGATTTCATTTCCGGCGTCCTGGATGATGCAGGTGTGGCATATTCAAGGACCTATACTTCCGCCGACTCTACCTATACCTTTGATATGCCTGAAAATATGTATTATGTTGGACAACCAACAAGGTTAAACGGTAAGACACGGAGTGTGGCAGCTTATGACTTTTTCTCATTACCTGCTGCGGATGTAGTAGCAGCCAAGAATTCAGGAAACGATATCAGGGCCGAACTGGTTATTTCAACTGCTGAAGCATACTTCCTGCAGGCTGAAGCCGTTGTTAAGGATATAGTTGCAGGAGGTGCAGGAGTTGCCCAGAATCATTACCAGGAAGGTATAAGGCAGGCTATGGCTCTCTGGGGTGTTAGCTCAGGTGATGCTGATAACTTTATCGCAAATGAAGATATGGCTCTCCTTAACGGAACGACTGAGGAAAATCTTGAGAAGATTGCAACCCAGAGATGGATTGCATCCTTCACAGATGGATTCGAAGGATTTGCCATTGTTCGCGATATGGGTTATCCAGCCGATCTTGCTGACGGAGTTTCCGATATTATTATTTACGGACTGGGTGATATCAACGGCAAGTACCCGCAGAGACTGCGCTATGGTAACTCTGCTGCTAATAGTAACCCAAACAACTATGCTGCCGCTGTTGCAGCACAGGGAGCTGACGTACAGGATACAAAACTCTGGTGGGCTAAGTAGAAGGTTAAATTTCTATTGATAATTTCTTAAAGGGTGATCCATAAGGGTCACCCTTTTTTTTTGGAATAACCTATTTCGCTGGTGCGGGTCTCCAGACCCGTGCCGTGCTTCGGAGGGCAAAGATGGAATATTGGAATATTGGATTATTGGGATGAAAGTACAAACCCATTCTAAACCCAATCTCAACCCACTCTTAACCATTCTCATTCCTAACTCTTGCCAGGGGAAAAATAAAAAGTACGATAGCCGCCACAATCATAATTCCAGCTCCAGGTGACAAGAGGTCAGCAAGGAAGCCAACCAGGGGACTCATGATCATCGTGAAAAGTGATTTCATCTGGCTGTCAGTCGAAAGGAAGGTACTGAGCGATTCATCACCCATACGCTCTGCTATACCGGCAACAGCTACCGGGCGCCTGAGATTTTCCAGAAGGTAAAGAAAAAGAAAGAAAAGTGCTGCAATAACCATAATGCCTGAATGAAAAAATAAACCTGTAAGTATTCCCACAACAGACATTAAAAGCAGAGTAATATTCATTCCTGCAAAAACAGAACCTGCTTTTTTGGCGAAATTATCCGCTCTTCTGCTGGCACGGCTTGTGAGGATGAATATAATAAAATATACAAACCCTATTAATGCCGAACTTTTGTCTTCCTGTGAATAGGATTCCAGAACCGGCACTATAATTGCCAGGGAGAGTATGAGAGGTTGAAGATAATCTTTTACCGAGTTGAAGTATCCGCTTGGCAGTGATGAATTGATAAATATCCTTATTGTCCATTTGTTTTTCAAGGCATGTCCAAGTGACCTCAGTGTCTTTATAAAATTTTGCCTGAACAGCCTGATGTCAAATTTCTTCTGCTCACCATCAAGCCATGAAGGATATGTAGCCAGGTTAATCAGGTTGAGAATATACGGAATAATGGCAAAGGCAAAAACCATCGAATAATTATTGGTAATTATTACAATACCGGCTGCAAGGAGCGAGGATATAGCCGACCCGAACTGGGACCATGACCGGGTATGACCATAATAATCAACTTTTAGGTGTGACCAGTTATTTGCTTCAAGATAACCGAATATCATAGCTTTATGTGTGCCGGTCCTGAATACATCAGCCATACCGAACACTATCATTGCAATTATCAGAATGATAAAACCTTTTGAAAAGAAGAAAGCAATAAAAGATAGAATGTACAGTATGAATGATAGCACCATCGACTTACGCCTACCGGCGGAATCAGCAAATATACCGGCAGGTATCTCAAGCAGGTTGCGGGTAATTTCCCTTATGCTATACAATAACCCTACCTGGAAAAACGAAATATCCTTGCTTAAAAGAAATAACATAAAGAAAGGCTCATAGAACTTCTGGTTCTTCAGAAAGCCATACAGGCAGAATTTGTAATATTGGGTATCTTTCTTGAACGGTACTGCCATACATATGATGATTTGAGTATGTAAATTTAATATTTTAGCGGAATACTTGAATACAATAACTGAGAAGGGATAGCTGGGAGCATGGAGCATGGAGCAGGGGGCAGGGGTAATAGTGTATCATGTTCTATGCCTATTACATGGCACAGACAGCCCTGACTTGCTTTGTCAACAATAGATTTACGATGATTTATTGAAGGAGGAAACCCATAAATCTGTAATATGGTTACCCTTCGTTATTCATAAAAAAAAAGACAGATTTCATGATATTTACTATATTTAAAAACAAAATTTATTCCGTAATGAAAAAACTTATATTCCTCTTAGTATTTCTGATTCCGGGTACATACGCCCTGAACGCCCAGGAAAATGATGTCACCGGCAGCTGGCTTGGTAGCATTTCAATTGGCTCCGTGCAATTCAGAATTGTATTCAATATTACTGAAAATGACGAGGGTATATTAGCAGCAACAATGGACAGCCCGGACCAGGGTGCAAAAGATATTCCTACCGGTAAAGTAAGCTGTACTGAAGACAGCCTGGTGATAATGGCTCCTGGCCTTATGGGTGAATACAGGGGAAAGCTGGTGATGAAAGATAGTATAACAGGAACATGGTCTCAGGCAGGAAGGACATATAATCTTAACCTGAAAAGACTTGAGGAAGCTTTCAGTTTAAACAGACCACAGGAACCTGAACCACCATATCCATATATGGAAGAAAATGTTAGCTTTAAATCCGAAGCAGGTGATTTCATGATGGGCGGAACATTAACAATCCCGGAAGGGGAGGAACCTTTCCCCGGAGTCATACTTATATCCGGTTCAGGCAGTCAGAACAGGGATGAGGAAATATTCGGACATAAACCATTTAAGGTGCTGGCTGATCATCTGAGTTCAAATGGAATAGCGGTATTGAGATATGATGACAGGGGAATAGGACAATCTGCAGGTAATCCGTTGGGTGCAACTTCAGCTGACTTTGCAAAGGATGCTTACGGAGCATTTAAATATCTGGCTGACAGAAAAGAAACAGATAA
Source organism: Bacteroidales bacterium (assembly GCA_003518245.1). Classification (GTDB taxonomy): domain Bacteria; phylum Bacteroidota; class Bacteroidia; order Bacteroidales; family VadinHA17; genus UBA9300. The sequence continues at coordinate 6,758 of DOZA01000251.1, forward strand.
TGAAAAACTGGGCATTATCGGCCATAGCGAAGGAGGATTAATAGCATTTATGATGGCTGATAGTAATAAGGAAATTGATTTTATTATCAGTATGGCCGGTCCGGGTACAAAAGGAAGCACGGTACTTGAAGACCAGTCTCAACATATCAGCCGTCTTAATAATGTGTCCGAGGAGGTGATAAAACAAAACGAAGAAATTAATGGTAATATTTACAGGATAATGGAGAAGGAGGAAAACCCTACTGCAGGAGTGAATGAGATAAATTTATTCCTCAGGGAATACCTTGAAAAGCAAGGTGAAGCAGAAGAAGTGGTGGAACAGGTTATGGCCAATATTCATAATACGGTAAATCCTTCAACCTATCCATGGCTGCGTTTTTTTTCAATGAGTGATCCAAATGATTATTTCCCGGGGATCAAATGTCCTGTGCTTGCCATAAACGGGGGGAAAGACTGCCAGGTAATGGCTGAAAAAAATATAGATGCTATAACCAAAGGAATTATGGCTAACGGGAATGAAAATGTTACCGGTATGGTATTTCCGGAATTAAACCATATGTTTCAACACTCGGATACGGGACTTGTGGATGAATACGGAGATATAGAGGAAACAATGAGCCCTGAAGTACTGGAGACAATATTACAATGGATCAAAAAAAAGCTTAAATAAGTTTACCTTTCGTCTTTCGTCTTTGGTCGTTAATACGTTTTCGTCATACTCTCCGGTACACAAACTATATAGGAAGCAATATCCAGGTACTGATCTTCCAATTGCGTAATATCTTCCTGGATTACTGTTTCAATTGTAATGATTTTCAGATCCGGCTTATATTGGTGCAGGTACCATATTATACCCTCAAAATTACGTGAATGATAAGACCCGTTATAGTGAATGAATATTTTACCGTTTTCCCAGTGCTGTATGATTGAATAGGCCATAGTTGCATCTTTTATCGCCTGTGCTTTAGGCAGATTAGTATTGCTTGGTTTCATTCCTTCACCTCCACCCATATTTAGCATATCCTTATAGCATTTAAGCTCCGGGTCATACTTGACAGGCAATGGGGCAATATAATCCTTTGCTTTGTCCGTAAGGCTGTCGAGAATTTCAAATCCTGACCTGTTAACCATTGAAGCGTAACGCCTTGGAATGTTTGTGGCAATAAAAGGAATCCTGTTTTCCCTCGCAAATTCGAGCAGGGGTTTATAATCAGTCTTATAATTCTTCCAGAGTTTGGCTTCAGGTTCGAATTTTCCCGATTCATAAAAATTATCAAGGTATTCGTTAATGATTAGCTGATCATCACGTTCAAACATTTCTGCACCCATTAAAAGGCTGTTTTCTTCGATTTTGTGCAGATCCCTGGTAATTTCATATTCCAGCCAGTGCGATACAGGATCATTATGCAGCTCTCCATAGAAAACTATATCAGCCTCTGATGCATCTTCAATAAGCTTAGTATACGATGATTTGTTTCCTTCAGTATTGAATAATTTGTATGCAGGTTTATCTGATTTAAAAGAAAGAACAGACAATGCCAGGAAAATCAGGGCCAGGTTGATATTTTTCATAATTATTTTCTGAGTTTATTGATTAATAATGATTTCATTTATGTTACAGGCCTTTTATATGACTATTTAGGTATACTGTTTGTTCATCAAAGAAAAGAAAAACGAGCATAAAAAAAGAATGCTCGCTTTGTCTTGATCCTTACGGCTTATATTTGCTCGCGAACCCGGAGGAACTCGAATCCCCAACCTCCTGATCCGTAGTCAGGTGCTCTATCCAATTAAGCTACGGGTCCATACTATTTCGAGTGCAAATATAACTATTAAGTTTATAATTAACTAAATCTTTGAATCACTGCTTTTGTATTATTAAGCTTCTGAATTATTATTAAATTGCATGATTAATAAACAAAGAAGGAAATGAAAAAAGCTCTGAAGATTATCATTAAAACTATCGCTATATTGATAGTTGTCATATTTCTCGCTGCTATGGTTATTCCTGTCTTGTTCAAAGAACAGATAAAAGAGAAGGTAGTTAATATTGCCAATGAAAAGGTAAATGCCGAACTTTATATTGGTGACTTCGGGATAACTCTTTTTCGAAATTTCCCGAACCTTACTTTCATGCTTAAAGATGTGAGTGTAACAGGAGTAGATAAGTTCCAGGGGGACACTCTCGTAGGATTTAAATCATTTAACCTGGTTTTTGACATCAGCTCGGTTCTTTCGAAGGGAGGTTACAGGATCAGGTCGATTGATCTGATCAGGCCTGTAGCAAGGGCCATTATTCTTGATGATGGCTCTGCCAGTTATGATATTGTTGTTCCGTCAGATACAGGACTGGTTGAAGAGGAATTAGTTGAAGAAGAAAGGGAAGCGGGTGAAAGTAAATTAGCGCTAAATCTCAAAAGATTTACCATTAGCGACGCGGATATATCATACACAGACCTGTCCTCGGATACGGAAGTTGAAATAAATGAGCTGGACCTGCTCTTAAAAGGAAATATGTCGGCAAAAACCACCGACCTGTATATCGAAACATCCATTGAAGAACTTGATTTTATTATGGATGAAACGAGAATGCTGAACAGTGCCAGGATGGATGCTTCATTTGATGTCGAAGCCAGCCTGCAAGATAATGAATTTATCCTGGGTGAAAACAGTATATCATTAAATGAGCTCATACTTTCATTTACCGGATCAGTAAAAATGGATGGTAAGGATATAGTTACTGATCTAAATATAGGTACGGGTAACACCGAGTTTAAGTCTGTACTATCCCTGATTCCCGCAGTATATAAGAAGGGATTTGAAGACCTTCAAACCGATGGGCGATTTATGGTTAACGGTGCGATCACTGGCCGGTATAGCAAGGCTGACAGCCTTTTGCCTGATGTAAGTATAAATTTTGAGGTTACTGATGGGAGGGTAGATTATCCCGATCTGCCGGAAACTCTGGAAAATATAAATATTTTCACAAGTGTTGAAGTTAAAGGAACCGATCTGGACAGGTCAGTCATTAATATTGAACAATTCCATTTCGACCTGGCCGGCAATCCATTTAATATGAATATGCTCTTATCAACACCCATTAGTGATCCTGATCTGAATGCCGTTTTTAAAGGAAAGCTGGACCTGGAAGCACTGGCCAATGCTGTACCTGTTGATCTTAATGAATTGAAGGGATTTATTGATATAGGCCTTGAACTTGATGGCAGATTGTCAATGATCGAGCAGCAGGAATTTGATAGCTTCAAGGCAGAGGGTGATGTAAAACTATCCGGCTTTGAAGTGGAAATGGATAATCTTCCCCCTGTAGGAATAGAGATAGCAGAAGTTAGTTTCTCTCCTCAATATACATCCCTGAAGCAACTGAAAATTGATGCAGCCGGAAATATAATAAACATATCGGGTAACCTGGAGAACTACCTGCCTTACCTGTTTAAGGGTGAAACGGTAAGGGGATCCCTTGATCTTTATTCAGCATATTTAGATCTTGATACAATATCCTCATATATTCCTGCTGATACAAGCAGAGTAGCAGACGATGACACTCTTAAACTATCAACAATAAAACTTCCTGAAAATATTGATTTTGAATTTACCTCAGTAATTGAGGGCTTAAGATTCAGTCCTCTTGAAGCAACCAATGTAAGGGGTAATATAGCTCTTAGTGAAGGTGTACTCAGGATCACTGAAACAGGTTTAAGTTCCCTGGGAGGNNAGTGCTTGTTAATGCCCAGTATGATTCACGTGACAGCCTTAATCACTACCTTGCATCGAGCCTGGAAATAAACGGGATAGGTATCGAAGAATCATTTAATACGTTCAATACGGTGAGGCAACTGGCACCGGTAGCAGAGGGTATGGATGGTACTGTCTCTGTGGAATTTGATTTTTCCTCCCTGCTTGGTGAGGGAATGATACCGGTTATTGAATCTATAAACGGAAAGGGTAGTCTAAGATCGAATAGAGTACAGCTTGTTAGTTCTCCACTATATGATAAGGTAAGCAGTGTGTTACAGATAGGTGAGGAATATAGCAATGAATTCAGGGACCTGGATGTCAATTTTGAAGTCATTGAAGGCCGTGTTTATGTAAGGCCATTTGAAACAGTAATGGGAGATATGAAATTAAATATCAGCGGAGATCATGGTATTGATCAAACCTTGAATTACCTGGTAAAAGTGGAAGTGCCTGCTTCCAAATTACCCCAGGGAATGAGCACATTATTAACCGGCCTGGCAGTAAACGCTGCCTTACTTGGGATAGAATATTACCAACCTGAAACATTAAAGATGAATGTAATTATCGACGGTAGTATTAAAGATCCCCGGGTGAAGCCATCGTTAGGACAAGGTGGAGGTAGCGAAGTAAAAGTCACAGTGAAGGAAACAATAAGCAATGTAGCTCAGGAAAAAACTAAAAAAGTAAAAGAACAGGTATCAGAGAGAGCACGAAAGCAGGCTGATAAAATACTTTCAGAAGCACAGTTAAAAGCAGGTGAGTTGAAAGCTGAAGCAGCTTTTGCAGCTCAAAATCTTATTGATGAAGCATCAGAAAAAGGGGTCCTGACGAAAATGGCAGCTGAGAGGGCAGCCGATGCATTGAAAAAAGAGGCTGATAATAAGGCTTCAAAAATTGAGGAAGAAGCTGAAAGACAGGCGGAGAAAATCCTCAAGGAAGCCAGAGAGCAAGCCGATAAGCTAATAAAATAATATTACATTAAAAAAAAAGCTGCCATATGGGCAGCTTTTTAATATTTTTGAGCTTTGGGATATCCTAGTATTTTCTTTCCTTGATTTTTGCCTTTTTCCCTGTTTGTTCACGAAAATAAAAGATCCTTGCCCTTCTTACTTTTCCTCGTTTATTAAGATCAATCTTTTCTATAAAAGGTGAGGCAATTGGAAAAATCCTTTCAACACCAACACTTCCTGACATCTTACGAACAGTAAAAGTCTGTGTGTGCTTTGACCCTTTTATTTGTATTACGGTACCCCTGAATTGCTGTATCCTTTCCTTGTTACCTTCCCTGATCTTATAATGTACTGTAATGGTATCCCCGGCTTTAAATTCAGGATAATTATTACTTACAGCATACTCCTTTTCAACTACATTCATCAAGTTCATAATCCTTAGTATTTTGAGGTCGCAAATATAGAATTTCTTTTCCAAAAAATAAAGAATAGCAATAAAATTTTAACAGATCAATCAATTAAAGTGAACTGGGTAAAAAGTTACTCGTTTCTCTTTTTGGGTTATAAACTTCAACTTGAACCTCTAACGAGCAATTATTAACCAAATCTTTACTTCAGTTTAAATTTATCACCGGTTGATTTTACGATAGCTTCATACCATTCCTTACTATATCCCGGTTGTGACAATTTAGGAGTTACGTACTTGTAGCCTTCGGGTATCGCTCTTTTCACTTTTACATTACCATCCATGTACTTGGTGAAAAGAAAAGCATAGAAATCTTTCCATTCAGATACAGTATTATTTCCTGCTTCAACTGAATAATCTGTAATATACTTAATTGCTAACAAAGTATCAGTTTTATATATTTCAGCAGCTATTTTATCTATCACCGCAGTTTCTTCAACATAGCCCAGTTCCAGTTCTCTCTGTTTACCTTTAATATCTTCTTCCATAGGTAATCTACGGTGATAAGCAAAGTTTGACACCTGGTTAAACACCCAGAAGGCAGCATCATAGCTGAAAGTCATCATATCACCGTTACCTCTTTCAAATGAATGTGGTATTTCCTGCATACCGCAGTACATAGGTGAATAAACTGTATAATAGGTGTCATCAACGCCAAACCAGAATATCCCTCCTACAGGGTCTGGTAACCATTTCCTGCTCTGTGCTACAAATGAGAACCCTGTCTGTTGTGTGGAAATAGCTCTCTCATTAAAATATCCCTTACCATCTACTTCCCATGTCATGGGTCTCCATCTTACAGTGCTGGCAAATGGTCCTGCTCCAATATCTTTTGACATATCCATTGGTGTGTCCTGGTAATAATCTCTCATTAGTTCCATTACATCATTAGCACTAAGTTTCTCATCAGGTTTAATCCATAAGGGCATGCGCTCGCTTAGATCCAGGCCCATGGCATAGTCAAGATATTTATCCATCTTACTATTTACCTTATTAAAGCCTGCCCATACCCTGGCTTCGCAGAATCGGGCTCCTCCAAAATCTACAGGTGCATAAGTATCACTGAAGCTGAAATTTTTATCCCTGCCATCAAACCATCCTTTTTCTCTTGCCAGGTCTATCACATCATAAGCATATACTGTTTCTAACACCGGTTCAAAGATATTGTCAAGCTCTTTCGATGTAATTGATTTTTTACCATCTGCGAGAGGAAAAGTTGTTATCCTTGCCTGGTTTGCATGCCCTGAAATATATCCATCAGGTATCATCCTGGCAACCCATACAGCACCTTTTACACCGGGTCCCTTACCAATAAGTTCCATTATCCATACTTCTTTACCATCTGATATTGAGAATGATTCTCCTGAACTGGAATAACCGTAATTATCTACCAGTTCTGACATTATTTTTATGGCTTCACGTGCATTTTTTGCCCTCTGAAGAGTTATATATATCAGGCTACCGTAATCAATTATTCCATCGGGATTCACAAGTTCTCTCCGGCCTCCATATGTTGTTTCTCCTATTGCCAACTGGTGATTGTTCATATTTCCAACCACGTTATATGTATGTTCTGCCTGTGGTATAGTCCCCATAAATTTACCTGTATCCCATTCATATACTTCT
>DOZA01000377.1:0-2010 GCA_003518245.1 Bacteroidales bacterium
AGCAGGAGCGGGGATAGGTAACAGGTCATGGGCGCATTTTACAAACCCGCTGCCCAACTCAACAGGTGAAATAATAACATTTTTTATACCCAGTTTGACATAGCAAACAGCAGCACCGGTAATATCTATTATTGAGTCAATGGCACCAACCTCATGGAAGTGCACTTTCTCAACAGGTATATTATGTACCTTTGATTCAGCTTCGGCTACATTCCTGAATATTTCAAGAGCCACTGCCTTAACTGATGAATCGAGGCTGCTTTTCTCAATTATCTCCTTTATATCTGAAAGATGCCGGTGCTTCTTTTCTTCCTTCGAGAGTATCACCGTTACTTTGGTTCCTGTAATACCATGGCGCTGGTCTTTTTCTACCCTTATTTCCCATCCATCAAGCTTAAGTTTTTTCAGTTCACTGATAAGAAAATCCTTATCAACCCCCAGGTCTATCATTGCACCTAGGTTCATGTCGCCACTTATGCCAGAGAAGCATTCATAAAATAGTGTATCCATTGATTATGTATTATAAAACAAATGCTAAGATAATATTAAGCATATTAATTATAATAATAATAATAGTATTTTGCAGTGATACAATTAATTTGAATATTTGTATCGGTCATATTATGAATAAAACGTAATAAGAAGATGAAAAGGAGAGATTTTTTTAAAAAATCAGTAGGAGCAGGAATAGCTGCCGGAGCTGCATACAGTCTGGGAGGATATAATAATCTCTGGGCTTCTCCTTCTTCTCCAGAATCCTATGATATGGTTGCTGTAATGGGAGGAGAGCCTGATGCTATGTTTGATAAGGGAATAAGTGCACTTGGAGGGATAACAAATTTTGTAAAAAAGGGACAGACTGTAGTTGTCAAACCCAATATAGGCTGGGACAGGGTACCTGAAGTGGCAGCCAATACCAATCCATTGCTTGTCAAGCGCATAATAGAACATTGTATAAAAGCAGGCGCCAGCAAAGTATATGTTTTGGATCATACATGTCATAACTGGGTAAAAACATATAAGAATTCAGGAATTGAAAAAGCTGCAAAAGCTGCCGGGGCCAGGATAGTGCCGGCTGACACTGAAAATTATTATCAAGAAATAACAGTACCGGGTGCGAGTATTCTTAAAAAAACAAAGGTACATGAGCTGATACTGGAATCAGATGTTTTAATTAATGTACCGATCCTGAAACATCATTCCAGTACCAAGATGACTGCATCTATGAAAAACCTGATGGGTGTAGTATGGGACAGGAAATACTGGCATTCTAATAACCTTCATCAATGTATAGCTGATTATGCGACTTTTGAAAAGAAACCGGCACTTAATATTATTGATTGCTACAGGGTTATGATGAGAAACGGTCCACAGGGAGTCTCTGTAAGTGATTCAGTTAAAATGAAAGCGCAAATAATATCAACAGACATGCTGGCAGCAGACACTGCAGCAGCGAGTATGTTAAAAAAGAGTCCAAAACAAATAGATTATATTCCCCTGGCCAGCAAGATGGGTATCGGCAGGATGGATATTGAAAACCTTAATATTCATAGAATAAAAATGTAAGGTACCCGGATGAGATATTCAGCATTGCGTGTAGTAAGAATAATACTTGCAGTTGTAGTTTTCTTAACAATTACTCTGTCTTTTATAGATTTCAGGCATATTATACCTGATAAGTGGTTTAACATCATTCTTTTTATGCAGTTTGTCCCTTCAGTTCTGGATTTTATGAATATTCAGGTACTAGCTGCAAGTGGTTTTATTTTTGTACTCTTTCTTACACTTGTCACAGGCAGATCATATTGCTCAATACTATGCCCCCTTGGTATTTACCAGGATATAATGAGCAGGGTGGGAGGAAAGTTCATGCGAAAGTACCGTCGTTTTAAATACGGTAAACCATATACAATATTAAGACATTTAATACTCGCGATAACGCTGGTTGTAATGCTGGCCGGATCTATTTCTCTTATCAGCCTGCTCGATCCTTACAGTGTTTATGGCTCG
>DOZA01000377.1:2044-5247 GCA_003518245.1 Bacteroidales bacterium
TACATATTTCTTCCGGCCTGTTGTGGTAATGTTTAATAATCTTGCTGCTACAGTATTATCATCATTTGATAACTATGCCTTATTTAAAGTTGATTATTTAAAAATTCCTTTAATAGCATTTATAATCCCCTTGCTCTTCCTGGTCCTGGTGAGTTATTTATCATTTACCAGGGGACGGCTGTACTGCAATACTGTATGCCCATTGGGCACCTTTCTCGGACTGGTATCACGGATTTCAGTGTTTAGAATAAAGATTGATGAAAATAAGTGCAGCCATTGTGGACGATGTGCGGTAAACTGTAAAGCATCATGCATAGACTTTCAGAATGAAAATATTGACCTGAGCAGATGTGTTATGTGTTTCAACTGTCTTACTGATTGCCCTGATGATGCTATTTCATATGGTATATTAAATATCGGAACAGATAAAACAAACCGGGAGCCTGACAGGAGTAAGAGAGGGTTTATTGCTGGTATGCTGGCATTATTAACATTTAATTCTCGCAGTGTAAGAGCACAGGATACGCCGGTACCAAAAAAGGAATCTACTGTGCCCGAAAACCGTACCTCACCCATATGCCCTCCCGGAGCAATAAGCATTAAACATTTTAATGATTATTGTACAGCCTGTTCATTATGTGTGAGTGCATGCCCTAATAATGTTATTGTGCCTTCAATTAAGGAATATGGACTGGCCGGTATCATGCAACCGAGGATGGATTATCATAAGGGTTTCTGTAATTTTGAATGTACCAGGTGTATAGACGTTTGCCCCTCGGGTGCTTTGCTTCCTCTTAGCCTTGAAGCAAAAAAGCTCACACAGATAGGAAAGGTGAATTTTATTAAAGAAAACTGTATTGTAGAAACTGAAAGGACAGATTGTGGTGCATGCTCAGAACACTGTCCGACCAAGGCAGTACAAATGGTCCCTTATATAGGCAATCTGGTAATACCAGAGGTGAATAATGAAATATGTGTGGGATGCGGAGCCTGCGAACATGCCTGTCCTACCAAGCCCTTTAAAGCAATATTCGTTGATGGTAATCCTGTCCACCAGGATGCAAAAAAACCAGAGGAAAAGAAACTTGAGGTGGATACACTGGAGGAATTTCCGTTCTAATACAGCCCCATTAAGCTAATTCATGATAAACACTCATTGTTCTTTCTTCTTCATTGTATGGGCAATAAAATGCGAGAGTCAGAAAGAGATAAAAAATCATCAAAATATGACTTTTATCTGTATTAAGTTGTCATTATATACATTATTTTTGCTGGATATTTCAAGATAATCCTAAATTTTATGGAACCAACACATATTGAACATATTGGTGTTGCTGTAAAAAGCCTTGAGGAAGCTATTCCTTTTTATGAGAATGTACTTGGTTTGAAGTGTTATAATATAGAAGAAGTAGCTGATCAGAAAGTACGTACAGCTTTTTTTAAAATAGGCCAGACAAAGATTGAACTGCTTGAATCAACGGATCCTGAAGGGCCTGTTGGTAAGTTTATAGAAAAGAAGGGAGAAGGAATACATCATATGGCCTTTGCCGTTAAGGGGCTGGACAAGAAGCTTGAAAAGGCAGAGTCAAAAGGTGTAAGACTGATAGATTCAAAACCACGCAAAGGAGCTGAAGGGCTTGATATTGCTTTCCTGCATCCCAAGTCTACTTTCGGTGTACTTACAGAGCTTTGTGAAGATAAATCTGAATAATAAATTAATATATCACAGGGAAGATGGATAGCCAGGACAAAATAAAGAAGCTTATTGAAACCAGGGAAAAAGCCAAAATGGGAGGTGGCGAGAAAAGGATAGCTTCCCAGCACTCAAAGGGTAAGATGACTGCCCGTGAGAGAATTGAAATACTTCTCGATGAAGGTAGCTTTGAAGAGTATGATATGTTCGTTACTCACAGGACTGATGATTTTGGCTTGAAAGATAACAAGCCTCTTTCTGATGGTGTGGTTACGGGGCATGGTACGATAGATGGCCGTGTAGTGTATGTATTTGCCCAGGATTTTACGGTTTTCGGTGGGTCATTATCTGAGACTTTTGCAAATAAAATATGCAAGGTTATGGATCAGGCTATGAAAGTAGGGGCCCCAGTAATAGGTATTAATGATAGTGGAGGGGCAAGAATTCAAGAGGGAGTAAGAAGCCTCGCCGGTTATTCTGAGATATTTGAAAGAAATATTCTTGCTTCAGGTGTAATACGACAGATATCTGCAATATTCGGACCATGTGCAGGTGGTGAGGTATATTCACCTGCCTTGACTGATTTCATAATAATGAGTGAACAGAGCAGTTATATGTTTGTTACAGGACCAAAAGTAACAAAGGCAGTAACGGGTGAGGATATTTCAATTGAAGATCTGGGTGGTGCAAGAATACATACCACGAAATCAGGGGTAGCACAATTTGTAGCAGAAGACGAAGAGGAAGGCTTGTTGCTGATAAGAAAATTGCTTAGTTACCTGCCACAGAATAATCTTGAGGATCCACCATTGTCAGATAGCAAAGACCCTATTGACAGGCTGGAGGATGATCTTAATATAATAATACCTGAAAACCCAAACCACTCATATAATATTAGGGATATTATATATAAGATAGTGGATAATGAGGAATTCCTGGAAGTACATTCTAATTATGCCAAAAATATAGTGGTCGGCTTTGCCAAGATGGGAGGTATGTCAGTAGGCATAGTTGCCAATCAGCCAAATTTCCTGGCCGGGGTACTTGATATAAATGCTTCTAGGAAAGCAGCACGTTTTGTAAGGTTCTGTGATACCTTCAATGTTCCTTTATTAACCATGGTTGATGTGCCTGGCTTCCTGCCGGGTAGCAGCCAGGAATATGGTGGTATTATTATCCATGGTGCTAAACTGATGTTTGCCTATGGTGAAGCTACAGTACCTAAAGTAACAGTTACCCTGAGGAAATCATACGGCGGAGCCCACTGCGTTATGTCATCAAAACAGTTACGGGGTGATATAAATTATGCCTGGCCTTCTGCTGAAATAGCTGTTATGGGTTCACAGGGAGCAATAGAAGTACTTGAGGGCAAGCAGATTGCTGACATAAAAGATGAAGATGAGAAGACTGAGTTTATAGCTAAGAAAGAAAAGGAGTACCGCGAAAACTTTGCAAACCCATACGAAGCTGCCCGCTATGGTTATCTTGATGATGTTATTGAACCCAGGAA
>DOZA01000297.1 GCA_003518245.1 Bacteroidales bacterium
ATGGCTTTATACGGCAGTGACCCGGGCTACGGGCCGTCTATACCTTGTAAACTTCCTGCCGGCATTTTTAAGTGAGAAATAAGAGCATTACTATCTTTTCCGTACCGGCCAATCAATGAAATTTGTGAAATTACTGTTTTAAGTTAAATTGACTAAATTAGAATACTCATAAATAAAAAGCTGTAATTATGAAATCGCACACGAAAGAACTATGGTTTAATACCAGCAGCAGGAGAGAGCTGATAAATATTACCCGTGAAGTAGAATCAGCACTGGCTGAGAGCGGTATACAGGAAGGACTGGTGCTGGTAAATGCAATGCATATAAGCGCCAGTGTATTTATAAATGATGATGAGACAGGATTGCACCAGGATTTTGAAAACTGGCTGGAAAAGCTGGCTCCGGAAAAGCCGTATTCACAATACAGGCATAATGATGGTTTTGAGGATAATGCAGATGCTCATATCAAACGCACATTAATGGGCAGGGAAGTAGTTGTTGCCGTTACTGGCAGAAGGCTGGACTTTGGTCCCTGGGAGCAGATATTTTACGGTGAGTTTGACGGGAAGCGCAGGAAACGTGTATTGGTTAAGATCATAGGTGAATAGAACGGTTGTCACCTTCTGCATTTTGATTTACTGTTGAGTCGTTGAATCGTTAAATTGTTGAATCGTGTTGTTGAGTTGTTGAGTTTTTCGGGACCTTCCGTCTACCTTATAATATCCCTGATCAGTGCTTCAATCCTGGCATCCAGTTTGGCTTCTTTTTTCTCGTATTCGTCACGGCTCTCAAGCTTATCATTAACACTGAAATAGAATTTTATCTTGGGCTCTGTACCAGATGGACGCATTGATATTTTGCTGCCATCTTCCAGGAAAAACTGCAGGACATTGCTCTTTTCCAGATCAATAATGCTTTCTTTATTTTCAACCAGATCCTTTGAAACACCGGTCATATAATCATTTATCTTAACGACCCTGCAATTATTAATTTCTGCGGGTGGGTTATTTCTGAATCCTGCCATTATGCGGGATATTTCTTCAGCACCTTCCTTGCCTTTCCTGACTATATTTTTCAGTTTTTCGCGGTATAGGCCATATTCGTAATAAATATCTATAAGTGTATCAAACAGGCTTTTACCATTACATTCGGTATATGCTGCCACTTCAGCTATCAGGGCTGTTGAGCCAACGGCGTCCTTGTCCCTGACATAGTCACCCGGGAGGTATCCGAAGCTTTCCTCACCACCACCGATATAATTTTTTTCATCTCCTATCTTTTTAATAAGGCTTGCGAAATATTTAAATCCTGTTAGGACATTATAACATGCAACATTATTTTTTTCCGCTATCCTGTCAATCAGCTCGGAGGTAACAATGGTTTTAATGATATAATCATTACCAGTAAGCATATTTTGGGCTTTCATCTGAGAGATAATATACCATGTAAGTATTGCTCCCGTCTGGTTGCCATTAAGCAGGACAAATTTGCCTGACCTGTCCCTTACTGCAACACCAAGCCTGTCAGCATCAGGGTCAGTTGCTACAGCCAGTACGGCATTATTTTGCACTGCTTTATCGAGGGCCATTTTAAAAGCTGCAGGTTCCTCAGGATTGGGAGATACCACTGTAGGGAAATTACCATCTATTATATCCTGTTCGGGGACATTAATGATATTGGTAAAGCCAAATTCACGCAATGTGGCGGGAATTATTACTGACCCGGTACCATGTATTGGAGTATACACTATTCCAATATCATGTTTTTCTTTAATACAACCGGGATTAAGGCTATATTTCTTAATTGTATTTATAAACAGATCATCAATCTCTTTACCTATTGCCTGTATATTCTCAGCAGGCCCGTCAAATTTTATATCCGACACTGAACTTATCTTTCTTACCTCATCAATAATATTTGTATCATGTGGGGCTGTGATCTGACCGCCATCGTCCCAGTAAGCCTTATACCCGTTATATTCAGGCGGGTTATGTGAAGCCGTAATTATTATCCCGCTCTGGCATTTAAGGTGTCTTATAGCAAATGACAGTTCAGGTGTTGGTCTTAATGATTCAAAGAGGTAAACCCTGAATCCGTTAGCCGAAAATATTCCTGCTGCAATTTCAGAGAAATAGCGGCTGTTATTCCTGCAGTCGTGCGCAATAGCAACACTTATATCCTTTCCGGGAAAATTCCAAACCAGATAATTTGACAATCCCTGTGTTGCCATACCAACGGTATATTTATTCATCCTGTTAGTACCTGCACCCATTATTCCTCTCAGCCCTCCTGTTCCAAATTCAAGGTCTTTATAAAATGAGTCTATCAGCTTTTTTTCATCATTTTCAATCATCTCCAGCACTTCTTTCCTGGTATCCATATCATAGTCACCGGAGGTCCATTCTTTTGCTCTGTCGTAAATCGTTTGAGTATACTTATCTTTCATATTATTGATTTATTCTTTTTAAACATTTTTCCAGGCTATCCTGCCAGGCAGGGATCTTTATATGATAAGTCTTTTTAATTTTATCAAGGCTCAGGACCGAATAAGCAGGTCTTTGTGCCGGCAAGGGGTATTCAGCTGTACTTACCGGGTAAATGTTTATATCCAGTCCTTTAATCTTTTTTATCTCACAAGCAAAATCATACCAGCTGCAGTAGCCTTGATTACTGTAATGATAAACACCACTGATAAACCTGTTATTATCATTTAATGATTGTCCGGTGATTTTAAGAACAGTTATTGCAAGGTCAGCAGCCCATGTTGGTGATCCGATCTGATCATTTACCACATTGATATATTCTTTTTCAGGTGCAAGACGTAATATTGTTTCTACAAAATTTGAACCGTATTCGGAATACAGCCATGATGTTCGGATAACCATGCTTAATGGGTAGGAGAGGGCGTATCCTTCACCTTCCTGTTTGCTTTTGCCGTATACTGACTGAGCGTCAGGTATATCATTTTCCGTATAGGGTATTTTGCCTTTTCCATCAAAAACGAAATCAGTAGATATATGAATAAGCTTCATCCCCGGTGCTTTTGCTGCGGCACCAACAATATTTTTTACGGCATGGGAATTAACAGCATATGCATTTTCAGAATCATTTTCGGCCCTGTCGACTGAGGTATAGGCAGCACAGTTAACCAGCAATACAGGTTTTATTTCACCTATTGTTCTCAGAACCTCCTTTTCATTTCTCAGGTCCAGATCATCAATATCCATGAAATAGAATACTGTTCCCTTCAGATAATCTTTCCGGGCTTCTATTTCCCTGCCCAGTTGACCCCTGGATCCTGTCACCAGAATTTTTTTCATGGTATATATTCAAAATTATTGTCAGCTTCAGACAGGGGGGGATTATTCCTGTCTTTTTCACTTACCACAGTTGATTCCGGATCAATACCCCAGTCGATGTCCAGGGCGGGATCATCAAATGCCACCCCTCTCTCATGGTCAGGGCTATAATAGTTATCACATTTATAAAGGATAATAGCCTCCTTGCTAAGTACTGAAAAACCATGAGCAAAGCCCCCGGGGATGAAAAGCTGATACTTTGATTCTGAATCGAGATCCACAGCTTTCCACTTGCCATATGTTGGTGATCCTTTTCTCATATCCAGTACAACATCCCTGATATGGCCTTTTACCACCCTTATAAGTTTGGCCTGTGCCATAGGATTTAACTGGTAGTGCAGTCCCCTGATCACATTACCTGAAGAGTAAGATTCATTATCCTGCAATGATGTAAAGTTCAGTTTATTTTCTTTTAACTGCCCCATGTTGTAGCTTTCAAAGAAGTAACCTCTCTTATCTTTAAATACAACCGGTTCAATAATATACAGACCGCTAAATCCTGTTTCTATTACTTTCATGCTGTCTTCTATTATTTAATAATCTTACCTGTAGCGATATACCTGTCGGTAGCAATATTCAGAAGATATCTACCATACTGGCTTTTACCCAATTTTTTTGCAAGAACAATGAGTTGTTCCCTATTGATAAATCCTCTTATATATGCAATTTCTTCTATGCATGATGCTTTCAGTCCCTGCCGTTGTTCAAGGGTGGCAACAAAATTTGATGCCTGTAACATGCTTTCGTGTGTGCCTGTATCGAGCCATGCCATTCCCCTGCCCATAAGTGTGACTTTTAGCT
>DOZA01000263.1 GCA_003518245.1 Bacteroidales bacterium
TGGAAGATATTCCTTTACCATAAGCGGCGATTCAGTCTGGCCCAGGAAAATATTACCTGCCACTGAAAGACTCTCCGCCCCACTGAGATGCATAGTCTTTGTCATCAGCCAGGCAAGACCATATACTACTTTCTGTATAATTCCCAGGTAGAAAAGAAGCGATGTCAGAGCCGAGAAAAATATTATTGTCGGCAATATCTGGAAAGCAAATATTGAACCCAGCTTATCAACATCCATCAGGGAGCCAAACAGGAAGGTGCTGCCCTCTTTTGTAAAATCTAGAATCTTGACAAATATTTTACCCACAAATTCGAAAGATACTCTGACAAACGGTACATATAATATACTTATTGCCAGTATCAGCTGTATGGCAAGACCAATTATTACCGTACGCCATACTATAGCCTTACGATTAACACTAAAAATCCAGGCCAGAAACAATATTACAAACATTCCCAGTATACCCCTTAGTAATGTCACAAGGCTGAATCCTCCACTTACAGATGGATCAATTACATTACCCTCCTGTAATATACCCTGGCTTTCAGAACCCTGGGGTAACTGTATTAACTTACTGCTATTATCCTCATGAAGTACATTAGCTGTATCTATGGAAACACTGTCTGTTTGTGCCCTGGCATAAGAGTAAGAAAAAGATAGAACAAGAATAAAAAAAAGTACCGGTATAGTCTTCATATTAACAGAGAATAATTATCCTTAAAAATCAAAACAATATTAATCCATATCGCATAAATATACACGATGACAGGCCTATAAATTTTCAACAAAGTTTAAATGGTATATTATTTTTTTTCCTTCCCCTCCCTCTTGCCTATTTCATCCCGTATGAAAGCTGCCTTTTCATAATCTTCTGCTTTAATGGCTTCATCCAGTTTTGTCTTTAGCTCACTAAGACTCAGTTCAGATAATCCCGGGGGAGATGCTTTGGGAGACCTGGGCTTTTGTTTTTCTTCGCCCTCTGCATCTTCATATTCACTTTCTTTAATAACAATACCTGCCTTATCCATTATCTCTTCAGCAATATATATAGGGCAACTAAACCGGAGTGCCAGTGCAACAGCATCTGAGGTTCTCGAATCCATTATTATCTCTTTACCGTCTTTTGTTATGATAAGCTGTGAAAAGAAAACACCCTCATCAAGCTTATGAATGAACACTTCTTTCAGATTAGCCTTCATTAATTCGCTGAAATTCCTGAAAAGGTCATGTGTAAGCGGGCGCGGGGGATTCAGGTTTTCAAGCTTAATGACAATTGCCTGTGCCTCGAATCCTCCAATAATAATTGGCAAACGCCTGTCTCCTCCAACTTCAGATAGTACCAGGGCATAAGCACCAGATTGAGTCTGACTGTATGAAATCCCCAGTACATTGAGCTTTATTTTCTTCATGTCTCCTCTTTAATCCCGGTATGATATCCTTTATACAAACAAATATAAAGATAATATTTAGCAAAGCTAAAGAATTTATCCACCTGTATGAATGGAACTATTAAGAAGTTTCCGTTAAGTCGTAGCGGTGCTACGTCTCTATATTTTTTATTTATTACTTTTTACTTTTATCTTTTATCTTTTATCTTTTTTAGTATCTTTGCAATCCGAAATTCAGAATAATCCGCCGGGGCTTTGATAAAGTGGCATATAGCCCGCCTCCCGGAGTAACTAAAAGAAAAAGAGATGTACGCTATTGTAGAGATTGCAGGACAGCAGTTCAAAGTTGAAAAAGGTAATAAAATTTTCGTCCACAGGCTCGAAAAGGAAGAAGGCAAAAATGTGGATTTTGACAGTGTATTACTGATTGATAATAACGGTAAAATACTTATTGGTGAACCCCATATTAAAGGAGCCTTCATTGAAGGTAAAATACTTGAGCACACCAAGGGGGATAAGGTTATTGTATTTAAGAAAAAAAGAAGGAAGGGTTACAAGGTTAAAAACGGGCACAGACAACAATTCAGCCAGATTGAGATTATCTCAATAAATGAGAAAGGGGAAAAACCTGCCGGTGTTGAAAAAACGGTAAAAGAAAAACCGGAAGCTGCTGCTAAAAAGCCAGCTGCCAAGGCCGCAGCTGCAAAAGAAACAGCAGTCACAAAGAAAACTACTGCAACTAAAACAGCAACGACAAAAACTGCTGCAGGTAAGCCCGCTGCAAAGAAAACAGCTGCATCTAAAACAACTGAAACTAAAGTAACTACTTCAAAAGCAGGTGATAAGAAACCCTCTTCAGGTAAAACTACAACTTCAAAAAAACCAGCTTCATCAACTGCAAAAAGTACAGCTCAGAAGAAAACCGGTACAGCTAAAAAAACAACAGCGGCAAAAAAACCTGCTGCTAAAACCACTGCTGCCAAAAAAAGCGGTGCATCAAAACCTAAAACTGTACAGAAAACTGAAGATGCAGACAAAAAAGCTGATAAATAATTACAGATAACATTAAAATTAATATATCATGGCACACAAGAAAGGAGCAGGTAGTTCCAGGAACGGTCGCGAATCAGAAAGCAAACGGCTTGGAGTAAAACTATATGGTGGCCAGATTGCCAAGGCAGGTAATATTATAGTTCGACAGAGAGGAACAAAACATAATCCAGGTGAGAATGTCGGGTTAGGCAAAGACCATACTCTATTCGCACTAATTGATGGTATTATTGAATTTCAAAAGAAGAAAGACAATAAATCATATGTCTCTGTAAAACCCCTGGAAAACTAGGAACCCTTTAAGACATTTATAACTCCTGGGATACTTTTCTCAAGAAAAGTTATTTCAGGAGTTTTTTTTATCTTTAAACTTCCCTTTGCGTATCGTTTGGGGCTCTGCCTCATACCATCAATATTAAGCGCCATATTAATGATAAAAGAATTTTAGACTTAAAAGAATACTTATGCTGACCCTGAATTTTATCAGAGAAAAAAAGGAACTGATCATTGAGAGACTGAAAGTAAAAAATTTTGATGCGAGAGAAATAATAGACAAAATTATTGATCTCGATAATAAAAGAAGGAAAACAAAACAAAAATCTGACAGCCTGCAATCAGAGATAAACCAGATCTCAAAAGAGATAGGTAAACTTTTCAGCCAGGGTCTGAAGGAAGAAGCCGAAGCAGTAAAGAAAAAGACGGCGGCGATCAAGGAAGAAATCAAGAAGGCAGGTACTGCCCTGGGCCACATAGAGAAAGAGCTTATGGAGCTGCTTGTCACAGTGCCCAATATACCGAATGAGATGGTTGTCCCCGGAAAGAGTGAAGAGGGTAATGTTAAAGTAAAGGAAGGTGGTACTATCCCTGAACTTGTAAATGATCCCCTGCCGCACTGGGAGCTGGCCAGGAAGTTTGATATAATAGATTTTGAACTGGGGAATAAACTTACCGGTGCCGGGTTCCCTGTTTATAAAGGTAAGGGGGCTAAGCTGCAGAGAGCACTGATAAACTATTTTCTTGATGAAGGTCAAAAAGCAGGCTTCAGTGAGGTGCTGCCACCAATTATTGTTAATGAAGACTCTGGTTTCGGTACAGGGCAGCTACCCGATAAAGAAGGGATGATGTATCATGTGCCTGTAGATAATTATTACCTTATACCCACAGCCGAAGTGCCTGTGACAAACATATACCGTGATGTAATTTTAAATGCAGACCAGCTACCGGTAAAGAATATTGCCTATACCCCTTGCTTCAGAAGGGAAGCTGGCTCATGGGGAGCTCATGTACGTGGTCTTAACCGCCTGCACCAGTTCGATAAGGTTGAGATTGTGGTAATTGCCCACCCCGAAAAGTCATACGAGGCACTTGAGATGATGGTTGATCATGTTGAAAAGCTTATAACCAGTCTTGAGCTGCCATATCGTATCATGAGGCTCTGTGGAGGAGATATATCTTTTACTTCAGCATTAACATACGATTTTGAGGTTTTTTCAGCCGCACAGAAGCGCTGGCTGGAAGTGAGCTCTGTCTCTAATTTCGAATCATTTCAGTCAAACCGCCTCAAGTGCCGTTTCCGTGAAAAAGGTGAGAAGCAGAACAAGCTGGTACATACCCTTAATGGTTCTGCCCTGGCACTGCCAAGGATACTGGCAGCATTACTTGAAAATAACCAGCATCCTGATGGAATAAAGATCCCGGATGCCCTGGTCAGCTATACGGGATTTGAATCAATATAAATCCCTGTCAATAAATGAGTGATAAAACCAAATCATATCTCCTGGCATCGCTGGCCGTATTATTCTGGTCGACCATAGCTACAGCTTTTAAAATAGCTCTTGCGGAAATAAGTCCCGCACAACTTTTATTTATTGCATCATCCACGGCTGTTGTTGTACTTGCTGTGATCAGCATTATCGAGGGTAAGTTTAAAGCTTTACTGTTAACCAGCCCGGCAAACATTATTATGTCTGCCCTCCTGGGGCTGCTCAATCCGTTTGTCTATTACCTGGTATTACTGAAAGCCTATACGCTTTTACCCGCACAGGTTGCCCAGCCACTTAATATGATATGGCCTATTGTCCTGGTATTCCTCTCTGTACCCATGCTAAAACAGAGAATACCTGCACGCAGCTTCCTGGCCCTTTTTATTTCATTTGCCGGTGTCTACCTGATATCATCACAGGGACAACCACTGCATCCCGGCAAATCAGACCTGACAGGAGTGGTGCTTGCCACGGGCAGCTCTATCTTCTGGGCCATGTACTTTATTCTTAACCTGAAGGATAAAAGAGATGAGTCGAACAAATTACTTATGAACTTTTTAATCTCAACAATTTACATAGCTATATATCTCATAGCTACCGGCGGCTTTGGATATATAAGTATTAAGGGGCTTCTGGCAGGTGTTTATACCGGAATATTCGAAATGGGTCTTACTTTTTATATCTGGCTTAAAGCCCTTAAACTGGCTGAGACATCAGATAAAATTTCAAATCTTGTATTCCTGGCACCATTTATTTCTCTCATTTTTATATCAATATTTCTCGGAGAGCATATATATTTTACAACTTTTATCGGGTTGGTAATAATTATCGCAGGAATAATATACCAGAAAACCGGGAAGCATAGATGAGTGATAAACATTTTAACGCTTCAATCCCGAATCTTCGATTCGAGGATTCTCGAAAAAGCAGAATGTTTTTTCGGGACAATTCAACATATACTAATCTTTCCAGTATCTTTGCTATAAGAAGTAAAATATGGATTATGAAAGGATAATACTGGGTATTGACCCGGGTACAAATATTACAGGATATGGTGTCCTGGGCATAAAAAACAATGAGCCGCAGGTAATAAGCCTGGGGGT
Organism: Bacteroidales bacterium; assembly: GCA_003518245.1. GTDB lineage: Bacteria > Bacteroidota > Bacteroidia > Bacteroidales > VadinHA17 > UBA9300. The sequence continues at coordinate 5,305 of DOZA01000263.1, forward strand.
AATAGAGTTGAATAAATACAAGGATCATTATCTTAAACTCAAGCATATTTTTGAACGCACCCTTGGGCTTATCGATGAATACAAACCAGATGAGCTGGCTATTGAAGCTCCATTTTATGGCAAGAATGTACAGTCAATGCTAAAACTGGGAAGGGCCCAGGGAGCGTCGATTGCTGCAGCCCTTCACCGTTCTGTTCCCATATTTGAATACGCGCCAAGGAAAATAAAGATGTCAATCACCGGTGTTGGTGCAGCTTCAAAAGAACAGGTGGCAGCCATGCTGATGAATATTCTCAAGTTTAATGATAAAGATATTATTCTTGATGCCACAGACGGGCTGGCAGCTGCTCTGTGTCATTTTTACCAGAGTAACAGTCCCTTATCTACCGGTAAATACAAGTCATGGAAGGATTACATGCATAAAAACCCGGGGAGGGTGAAATAGAACATTTATTTTTCAGCAGTAGCAATAGCAGCCACAGATACTTTTACACCTTTTATTTTCAGCAATTCTGCGGTGCAGGCTTCAATAGTTGAACCTGTGGTAATAACATCATCAACAAGCAGAACATGTTTATCTTTTATGTCTGCTGTATTTATAACACTAAAAATACCTTCCACGTTTTCCCATCTATCATACCTGTGCTTATTAGTCTGGGTTTCTGATGCTTTTGTTCTTATTATAATATTATTAATATATGGTATGCCCATAGTCTTAGCCATACCTTCAGCTATAAGGGTACTCTGGTTAAATCCCCTTTTTTTCTCTTTCGAGCGATGCAAGGGTACAGCAAGTATGCAATACAGGTCCTCATTAAAACCAGATGATTTTAGTACATTACCATATAAACCACCCAGGAAATGGCCCAGTGGTCTGATACCTCCATATTTAAGCCTGTATATTAATTTTTGTGCTTTCCCTCCCTGCCTGTAATAAGTCCATGCTGCGGCTTTTTGAATATAACAACGTCCATAGAATTTTTTTTCAAGGGGGTTATCTCTTTGAAGGTGGTAACCTGTCCTGGGAATATCCATCATGCAGGATGTACATATTAATTTCTCATTTCTAACCAGGGGCTCATTACAGGCCTGGCATAACCTGGGAAACAGCAATGACACAAAATCATCTGCAATAAGAATAATTTTATTCCAGCGAGACATAAAATTTTTTTAGACTGGCAGCTTATATAATCTGTTTATTAATTCTTTCAGCTAAATCTTTAAACTCTTCCTCGTTCATTTGCTCTCTTGGGTTTGAGAACCTGACATCTGCCTCCGAGTCGATAGGTATGAGGTGAATATGAGCATGAGGCACTTCCAGACCAAGTACCACAACACCTATTCTGTTGCATGGCACTACTTTTTCGATAGCCAGGGCAATTTTCCTTGAAAACACCATCATTTCTGCCAGCAGATCCTCATCAAGGTCAAAAATATAGTCCACTTCCTCTTTAGGTATGATAAGGGTATGGCCTTTTTTTAATGGATTAATATCAAGGAATGCAAAGAATTTTTCATCTTCCGCCACCTTATAACAGGGTATTTCTCCCCTGATGATTTTAGTAAAAATACTTGACATTTGTACAGAACGAGTTATAATGAAATATTGATTATTTCAAAAGGTATGATCCCTGAGGGGACCTTTATATCAACCACTTCGCCCACTTTTTTACCCAGTAAGCCTTTGGCTATGGGTGAGTTCACAGCCAGTTTACCCTTTTTCAGGTTTGCCTCAGATTCGGGCACCAGCATATATTCCATTACAGTACCATTATTCTTATTCTTTATCTTGACCTTATTAAGAACCTGCACTGATGATGTGTCAATTCTTGATTCATCGATAAGACGTGAATTAACTATCTTATCTTCAATGGTAGCTATCTTGAGCTCCAGCATCCCCTGAGCTTCTTTTGCAGCAGTATATTCAGCATTCTCAGACAGATCACCCTTATCCCTGGCATCAGCAATCTGATTGGATATTTCAGGTCTCTGCACAGTGCGCAACTGTTCAAGCTCCTGTCTTAACTTTTGTAATCCTTCTTCTGTCAAATATACTTTATCCGACATTTTATCTTCTTCTAAATATTAAAAAATAAAAGAATCCCGGTCTTTGCGGAACTCTTTATACAGCAAATATACGATTTTTTCTTAAACAGAGCCCCCGGGCACTGAAAAAAATGTTCTTAATCGATTGTTAAACAAAGTCTTTTCGCTGAAGTATCTCTGAATAGACTATAGCTTTGGGAAGGTCAAAATCACGAATAAGGTTTCTTGCCCACGAAATTTTCTCTTCTTGTTGATCCTTATCCTCATTCCACAGTTCGCTATCCAAAACTGTTATATCGGTAACCGATTTACCCTCCGAAGCAAAATCATTTGCCAGGGGTTCGGAATAACTACCCTCAAGTTCTGCTCTCATTTTAATAGCCTCTTCCTGTGGAGGTTTTACTGTATCATGCTCATAACCTACCCCTTCTGTTTTGAATGAGTCCATATCAATCATTTCATACTCTGTCCTTGCCCTGGCTGTTTCAATCTCAGCATAGCTGGTATTCTCTTTCTGTCCGGGAAGAAAAATTTCATCTTCCTGTCTGGGTATTCCTGATTTAGGAATACTGCTCTCTGCTTTTTTCTTTTTTTTATTGGCTATTAAACCTCCAATACCAATGATAGCAGCTATTAAGTAAAATAATATATCACCAAAATCTTCCATACTACTTATTTTTTATATTTTTTTCTGGCTTTTTTGCCGGCTTTACGTATTGCTTTTTTTCTTTCTTTCTCTCTGGCCTTTATATCTTTCTCATTCTGCTTCATCCTTTCCTTTACCTCTGTTGACTGGATATTAAAATGTCTTTCTTTATTATTCTTAACCGCCTTTTCGTATTCATTTTTGTTTCGGGCTTCTCTTTTTGCCTGTTCCTTTTTTGCCTTTGTTACTGACCTTGGCTCCCTTATTTTTTTCTCTTTCGGTGCTTTGCGTTTTTCACTGCTCATCTTCTTCTCAATTCTTTTTGCCTTCCACTTTTGAAATACGTTAGTTTGAGCAACCGACATATTCTCTCCGCCCACAATAAGAACGAGAAGGAAAATTAATAATCTGCAGGTATTTTTCATAATCTATTAGTAAATAATATTTTTTGTTTTAATGCGTTAAACTAATGTTTGTATATTTGAATTCTATTATTTTAATATGTCAGCATTAGCATCAAAGTTAAGAATTTTTTCACTTATATGCATTTTTTCTCTCTTTCACAATTCCTGTAATAAAGAGAACAATGATGTCATACCTGATGTCCTGGTTGATTTTTATATTGATCTCAATGATCCCGAGTTTTTCGAACTTAATGCTATCGGTAATCATGTTCTCATTAACAGCAGCACCAATAATATGGGAATAAAAGCAGCTGGTTATGATGACAATGGTATTATTGTTTACCGTTCACAGGTTGATGAGTTTATAGCCCTCGACCGTACCTGTCCCTATGATTATGTCCTTGATGGCAGCAGCATTGCTGTTAATGTTGATGGTATTTATGCTGAATGCCCTGTTTGCAACAGCACTTATGCACTACCCAGTTTTGGTACTCCAATCTCGGGTCCTTCAAAATACCCTCTCAAGATGTACAGAACAAGCTTTACCGGGCGGTTTGTACATGTGACCAATTATTAGTTTCGCGTTTCGCGTTTCGCGTT
>DOZA01000134.1 GCA_003518245.1 Bacteroidales bacterium
GATTTATTAATGTATTTTATGCTCGAATATGGATGGATAGAGGTAGTCTCCGTATATATTAATAGGGAATCAGTTTTTGTATGAAATATGAAAAATGCGAAACCCACGCGGGTATTTGTTACGTTTGCCTCAGATAACTAATCATAATATTCACATAACCATTCCTTGACTGCATTGATTCTTAATAAGTTTTATCCCGTTTAATTACAAAATAAAAGGGCTCTAAACACGAAAAAGCTAATAATATAATGCCATACTCCGGGTAGGGTTTTAATACTAATTTATGTGTAAAAATGTGTGTAAACAAAATAATGCCACCGTAAATAATTCATCTACAATGGCATTCAAAAATAATGGCGGAGAGAGGGGGATTACTCATTCGCTTNNGCTCGTTCGTGATCCCCTGAAGGAAGAAGCCTCAGATCAATAAATGATAAATGCCTAAGGCATTTTTCTTTAGAGGGCTTTTGTGCTTATGGAAGCAAGCTTTCAACGCATTTAAGCCCTCTAAATAAAAAACCCGTGCTTGCACGGGTCTTATCATTTATTGATCTGGCGGAGAGAGGGGGATTCGAACCCCCGGTACCCTGTTGAGAGTACGCTGGTTTAGCAAACCAGTGGTTTAAGCCACTCACCCATCTCTCCTATTGTGTCTTGAGCAGCTAATTTTAGCGCAACAAAAATAGGAAAAGTATGCAAATTTTACAAAGGGATAAGAAAATCTCCTTATTACACTAATCCATCAATCCGGTATTCCATGATTACATCCCCCTGACCCCCTTCAAAGGGGTATCCTTGTTTAGAAAGCAAAATTATTACCTGTAAATATTGTTTTGAGGTCCACATCCTTTATATTTATATAATAAATCCTCAAAAACAAACACTATGGACCGGAGAAAATTTATCAACAGGGCTGCTCTTGGAGCCGGAGCATTAACTATCATACCACGCCATGTAATGGGTGGCAGAGGCTACATATCCCCGAGTGACAGAATCAACCTGGGCTATATAGGCGTTGGCAAGCAGAGTCACGGACTGCTCAATTCAATCAATGGATGCCCCGAGACCATCGTTCTTGCTGCCTGCGATGTGGATAAAATAAAGCTTAAAAGCTTTAAAGATGCTGCTGAGAAAGCTAACAGTGATAAACTGAACGGTGGCAATCAAGTTGTTGACACCTATGAGGAATACCGTGAGCTTCTGGGAAGAGAAGATATAGATGCAGTGGTTATTGTTACACCCGATCACTGGCATGCAATGATCGCAGTCGATTCAGCCAAGGCAGGTAAGGATATATACTGTGAAAAACCGCTGGCACTGACTGTTGCCGAAGGAAGGGCAATGGTATCATCAGCCCGCAAATATAACAGGGTCTTCCAGACAGGTAATATGCAGCGTTCATGGCGCAACTTCAGGCATGCCTGCGAGATGGTAAGAAACGGGTATATAGGTGATATTAAAACCATAAACGTGAGCGTGGGTGATCCTCACAGGGCTTGTGAACTGCCGCCTGTTGAAACACCCGATTACCTTAACTGGAATCTCTGGGTAGGACCATCACTCTACAGGAGCTATCACCCCGAGCTGTCACCACCAATTGAAGATACAAAATGGGCCCTGTGGAGAGAATACAGGGGCTTTGGAGGAGGTTATATAACCGACTGGGGAGCCCATATGTTTGATATTGCCCAGTGGGCACTGGGCATGGATAATTCAGGACCGGTTGAGTTTATGGCTCCCGGACCACATGCTAAAAGAGGCATGAAGATAATTTATGATAACGGAACGGAAATGTATCATAAAGACTGGGGTGAATTCAATGCCGTGCAATTTCTTGGGACAGAAGGTAAAATAGAGATAAGCAGGGAATTTTACCGGTCTGATATAAAAGGTTTAACTGAAAAAGAACCCGGTCATGGCGATACCAGGCTGTACAAAAGCGATAATCATTATCAGGACTGGATAGATGCGGTGAAAAACAGGACAAAACCAGTGTCAGATGTAGAGATCGGCCACCGTACAGCCTCACTCTGTAATATTGTGAATATAGCCTACGACCTTGAAAGACCACTTAAATGGTCGCCGGCACATGAGAGATTCATTGATGATGACGATGGCAACAGGCTGCTGACAAGACCATTCAGGGGAAACTGGGATTTTACAAGGTTCTGATTTAAGAATTATCTAATACTTTCTTTCCATTCCGGGGCTTTGTCTATATGTTGTTGAAGATTCTTTTTTATCGACTTCTGTTCATCTGTTAGAGAGGAATCAGGTAATGGTGTATGTTCGAGCACATCATCAGGCAGGTAATAGAACTTACCATCCTGGTATAGTTTATATTCTTTTGTCCGTGCAAACCGGTTGCGGTACTTATTAACATTGGGCCCCCAGCGAGGATCATAATGCATGAATATTTCTTCCTTATCAGCTATCTGCCCTATAGTCAGCAAAGGAAGCAATGTTCTGCCATCTGTTTCAACTTCCCTGCCCGCGAACTCAGCAAAAGTTGGCATAATATCAGAAAAATCAACCAGCCCCTCATAAACCATCGGCTTCTTCATTTTCTCAGGCCAGCTAATTATTAAAGGAACCCGTGTACCCGCATCGGTGGTATTGCCTTTAAAACCATGTACAGGGCCCCAGGTGGTTTCAGAAGTAATAGCCCTGTTAGTACCGTTATCTCCTGTAAATATCAGCATGGTATTTTCATATATACCATTATTCTTTAATGATTCGATTATCTTACCCACAATCTTGTCGGTATAAGTCATCATATCACTGAAGTAATCCATATTTCGTTCAAGCCTCCTGGTGGTATCACTCCATGCTTCCGTATCAGGTGTGGGTACAAAGGGGTTATGCACCAGTACCATGGGGTAATATATAAAGAAGGGTTCATCCTTCTTCCTTTCAATAAAATCAAGGATATAATCAGCAAACAGATCAGGACCGTAATTATCAATTCCTGGTTTGAGCAATTCTCCGTTTTGCTCAATAACAGGATCAGCATACCTGCTGCCCTTATTCCCGGGGATAGTTAGTTGCCATAGACAGTATTCATCGAAACCAAATTGGCAGGGACGGGTATTATCATCATATCCCGGCAGATCATAGGCCAGCCCGTTAAGCTGCCACTTACCGGCAATACATGTAGCATAACCTGCCTCCTTCATAACCGTACCAAATGTAATCTGGTTCT
>DOZA01000348.1 GCA_003518245.1 Bacteroidales bacterium
TATATATTTAAACTTACTCTGAGGATTAAGTCCCGATATACGAAAATTATCAGACTCCTGCCAGCCGCTGCTTACTCCACCACCCTCGATGCATTCACAACTGTATTCTACCATCCCGGATTTCCCCACCGGTTTTACACTCATATATATCTCTTTACTATATACAGAATGTGGTTCACACTTCCATTCCAGGGGATCCTTCTCTTTAATACCATACTGTGCACTCAGATCCGATTTATTTATACAATAAAAACTAATTATAAATATTTGATATAAAATCAATTTACTAATTTTCAATCCAATAATTTTCTGAATCATAATTATTTTTTATTCACGCGTTGTGCTATTGAATTTTGTTGATAACTATAATAAAAAAAGATTGTACATATTACTGAATATCAGTACATTAAAGATAGTAATTAACGACAAAAACTACCTTATCATGCACAATCTTAAAACGAATTTCGACAAGATTTTGGACATTACAAAATCATTTTTTAAAGATTCTATTGACGCCGATGGCAACTACTATTTTTACCCCAACAAGCCTAAGATGTCTGACTGCGAGGTGATTACCTTGTCTGTGCTATGTGAATCCATTGGTATTGACAGTGAAAACTACCTATTTGGAAAACTTAATTCCGATCATTTCAAGGATTTTCCCAATCTCATTCACCGCAGTCGGTTTAACCGAAGAAGAAAGCGACTGGGAGATCTCATTTTCAAATTGACCCAGAGGATCTCATCATTAATGAACGAAGGCGAAGACATTTATCTGGTTGACTCAATTCCAATACCTGTTTGCCAGATTGCAAGGGAAAAATCATGTAAAACCTGCAAAGAGAATTTTGAAACTGCTCCTGACAAAGGGTATTCTGCAGTTAGTAAATCCTGGTACTTTGGATACAAATTACACCTGGCAACCTCTGTCAGAGGTGTATTTTCCAGCATGGAATTAACCAAAGCAAGTGTCCATGACATTCATTACCTGAATGAAGTAAAGCACTCAGTAATAACCAATTGCACATTGATCGCAGATAAAGGATATATCTCAGAACCCATTCAGCTTGACCTGTTTAATACCAGACAAATTAGGTTAAAGACACCTTGCAGATCCAGCCAGCATGACAAAGAACCTTTTCCTTTTATATTCAAGAAAGCTCGTAAGCGTATTGAAACCCTCTTCTCACAGCTCTGCGATCAGCAAATGCTGAAGAGAAATTACGCAAAATCAAGAACAGGCCTTTCAATACGATTACTATGCAAAATTTCATCAGTAACTATGTTGCAGTATATTAATTTCTTAAATAACAAACCGTTAAACCATTTAAAATATGCGTTGGCATCTTAATAGCACAACGCGTTATTATTCATAAAATAAACAATCAAATATATCCATTTTCCATTATATACCTGCCAGGAGCTTGATATAATATTCGGTAAGAAAGGAAACAGATTTATTTAACTCATAATAAGATCCCAGACTATGGAATTATTATTTCTTCTTCAGGGAATCAAGTGAAACTGCAAATCTGGCACCCAGATCAATAAATCCCTTTGAGTCATAGTGCCAGGGATCTGAATACTGGTAAGTATCGGTGCTTGTAACTATTGCTGCATGTGGGTCTTCGTCTGAAAACCTGTGCTGAGCATTACGCACTATTTCTCCATGCTCCCAGACTAGACCTGACGGATCATTACCTGAATCGGAAATCCTTCCTATCACCACAGGTAAATCCTGGTCACCAAAAGCCTGTCTGATCAATTTCATCAGTTCTACCATATTCATATAATACCGTTGGGCTATTTCTTCTGTAACATCCGCATCACTTTCACCCTGCATCCATATAATACCTGAAGGTATCAGTTTATCATTCTGGCCATCTCCATCTATATCCTTAATAGTCAACGCATTCTTAACGGTTGCAAGAAAATGATCATACTGGTTTATTCCATTCCTATCTTTATAATCAGGATCCCAACTGCCAAAATTCCTGGCTGCCTCTTCATCAATTGAAGTTCCTCCCTTTGAATATTTCAGGATAGCTATATGTGAATCCGGGTATAGCTCTTTCATTTTTGCTGCAAACGAAATCTCTACACCAAACCTACCGGAATAAGTATTTGATAATCCATCCGATCTGAATCCCACACCGTGCCCCGGCCTCAATAATGCCCATATTCCTTCCCCTCCAATAACTGTGTCATCTGGCATTGAATTACCATGAAAAATCCAAACGTTTTCAAATGTACCTGACAGATCTCCGGGCAAATCAGAGACATAACCATAGCCATCCATGTTCGATTGACCCCCCAGGTAAAAAAGCTTATATTCCTTCCCTATATTTGAATTACATGACGAAATAAGAATAATAATTATGAACAAAAAAATTGAATGTGTATTTTTCATGGTTTTTTGGTTTAACATATTATATGTTTATAAATGTAACTAATAATTTACTTCAATCAGATCAGGATAACAAAATATTATACCTATGGATAAAGAAAGAATCTCGGGAAAGGAAATGCTGAACCTAATTAATAAGCGGCAGAGCGACAGGGGATATATAAATAAAGAGGTTGAACAGGAGAAACTGGAAAGGATACTGGAAGCTGGTCGTCTTGCTCCTTCTGCATGCAATTCACAACCCTGGAAATTTATTGTAGTAAATGAACCAGGATTAAGAACTGAAGTTAGCAGAGCTGCAACAGCTAAAGAACTGGGCTTTAATAAGTTTATCGATCAGGCTCCAATTCTTATCGTAATAGTGAGGGAAAAACCCAATTTTGTACCCAGAATTGGAGGCTCTATAAAGAACAAGGACTATTCGATAATTGATATAGGTATTGCAGCGGAGAATATTTGCCTGCAGGCTACTGCCGATGAACTGGGAACTTGTATTCTGGGCTGGTTTAATGAAAAAAAAGTAAAACAGCTATTGAATATTCCTGAAAATAAAAGGGCTGAACTTATTATTACACTGGGATATCCTTCAAACCCGCACAGGGAGAAGAAGAGAAAAAAATCCTTGGAAGTAATATCATATAATAAGTATTAGGTTTCCTCCTTTGCTGACGCTAATCCCCGAAAGATTCTTTAGATTCGGGGCACGGCAGAAAACCCGGCTGAACAATGCGAATGCCGGAGCAACGAGCAACCAGTAACGAGCAACTAGTTAAGCCTCTCCAATACATCCTTCATTCTCCGACATGCTTCCACAAGTTCATCCTCAGAGGCGGCATAAGATATACGAAGGCAATCAGGAGCGCCAAATCCTACACCTCCCACAACTGCTACATGTGCTTTCTCAAGAATATACATTGCCAGATCAGTTGAGTTGGAAATGGTAGTTGCTCCGTCAGTTTTACCAAAGTAACTGTGTACATCAGGAAAGACATAAAATGCACCCTGAGGAATCCTTATCTCAAAACCTTCAATATCTTTAAGCAGACCACATATCAGATCTCTCCTATGAAGGAAAGCCTCCCTCATTTTTTTTTGTGAATTACCCCTGGATTTTATAGCTGCCAGGGCTGCTCTCTGGGCTATAGATGATACACCTGAGGTAAACTGGCCCTGAAGCTTATTCACTGCCTTTGCCAGCCATAAAGGTGAACCTATATATCCTATTCTCCAGCCTGTCATAGCATAGCCCTTGGATACTCCATTAACAGTAATCACCCTGTCATATATAAAGTCAAAAGAAGCCATACTTTCATGCTGCCCGGTAAAAATAATATGCTCATATATCTCATCTGAAATGATAAAAAGACCCTCATGCTTTTCGATCACCCTAGCCAATGATTGCATCTCAGCACGTGTATAAACCATACCGGTTGGATTAGACGGTGAATTGAAGATAATTAGTCTTGTACGCTCATTAATTCCAGCTTCCAGTTCATCTGCAGTCAGCTTGAAATCATTTTTTATACTTGTTTTAAGAACTACAGGCTTACCCCCGGCAAGTATTATCTGATCATAATAACTAACCCAGTATGGAGCTATTATTATCACTTCCTCACCCGGGTTTACCAAGCTGAGAACAACATTAATAATAGAATGTTTTCCCCCCGCTGAAACAACTACCTGGTCCGGTGAATAATCAAGGTTATTTTCCCTTTTGAATTTTTCAGATATAGCTTTCCTCAGATCCGGATAGCCTGGCACAGGTGGGTAATGTGTATAATTATCATCTATTGCCTGTTTTGCCGCTTCTTTAATATCATCCGGGGTATTAAAGTCAGGCTCCCCTATACTAAGGTTGATAACATCTATTCCCTTTTCTTTCATATCCCTGCTTTTCTGTGCCATAGCTAGAGTCTGTGATACTGAGAGTGATTTAATACGGTCAGATAAATATTCCATGGAAGCTGATTTTTTTGTGTGAAACCCCAAAAGTAATTCTTTTTTATCAATTTCTATTCCTGCGAAAGCAGTAATCCATCACCCCATTCCATCATTGACTCACCCTGCTTAACGCAGGGTTTCGTCGAGCTCGTCTCCCTCGCTTGCTTTCAGCAAACTCGGGATCCTCGGGTCCAATATTCAACAAAAAACCTTACGTTTGTATTTACAAACCATTTATAAGATCAGGATGGATATATTAAAGGAAATACTTTTTGTTACAATACCAGCTTTCCTGGTAATGCTTACTGCATACCTGCTTATTCGTAAAACGATAGAGAACGATCGTGAAAGAAGACGTCATGAAATTGTACTGCAAAACTCAGGTACGATAACACCAATCAGGCTTCAGGCTTATGAAAGACTAACACTTTTTCTTGAAAGGATATCCATGGAATCACTGATCATGCGAACAAATAAACAGGGTATGGATTCAAAAAAATTGCATACTGCAATGCTATCCACCATTAGATCAGAATATGAGCATAACCTTGCCCAGCAGATATATGTCTCACCACAGGTATGGGAAGTAATTAAAAGCGCCCGCTCAAACACTATCAAACTGATCAATACAATCGCTGAAAAGATACCACCGACAGCCAGTGGATCGGATCTTTCAAAAAACCTCCTGGAAACGGTAATGGAAATGGACCATGAACCGGCAAAAGTGGCTCTTGATTTCCTGAAGAAAGAAATTTCAAGAATGCTTTAATGGTTATAACAGCTCTATACTTCTTTTAACGAATGTACTTAGTTTCTCCCCTTTCAGCATATTATTAGCTAGAAGGGCAAGATCAATAAGTTGTTGCACTACAGGCTTCTTATCAGCATATTTTGCCACTATATCTTTTTTCTTTTCCTCAGCTTTGGTTTTCTTTTTACGCAATGCTTCAAGCTTATCCTTTTCGGCCTGACTTATTTCTTCTTCCTTCTTATCTTCCTGTGCTTTCTCAGACTTACTTATCTCCTCGTCAAATGAAGATATTGACTCATTTTGCTTTTTAATTGCTTCACCTATTCCCTTCTGGATATCTGTTGCCATGCTTTCAATTATTGCATGGTTTGTATTGATAACAAGGTTGAATGAGTCGGGCATGTCACCATACAAATTCATACCACCCCCCAGTTTAGACATATCTTTCATCCTTCTCATGAATTCTGACTGGGTAATAATTACTGGAGAATCAGTTTCCTGCATTGCTTCTGTAACCGGGATGAAGCTCTTCCTGTCTTTTAATTGACTGGAAAACAGCATCTTCACTATTTCCTGCTGCTCCTGGTCCAGCTTTGACTCAATTTTCTCTTCCTTTTCTATGAGTTTATCAATGACATCTGAATCGACCCTTACAAAGCGGCTGTCTTTAAATTTCGTTTCCAGGTGGTTGATGAGATGTGATTCAAGTTCTCCATCCATCAGCAGAACATCATATCCCTTTGCTTTTGCTTTATCAATATAACTATATTGTGATTCCTTTTCTGTAGCATACAGGTAAATAAGTGTTTTATTCTTATCCGTTTGATTTTCTTTGATTATATTTTTGTATTCGTCAAATGTAAAGTACTTACCATCAGTATTCTTAAATAGTGCAAATTTCACAGCCCTGTCATAGAACTTTTCTTCAGTAATAATTCCGTACTCAATGAACAACTTAAGATCATCCCATTTATTCTCGAAATCTTCTCTGTTCTCCTTAAAAATCCCATGTAGCCTTTCAGCAACCTTTTTGTTAATATGACTTGATATTTTCTTAACGTTGGAATCACTCTGAAGATAACTTCGAGAAACATTAAGCGGGATATCAGGTGAATCAATCACACCGTGTAACAGTGTTAGAAACTCAGGGACAATACCCTCAACCGAATCAGTGACAAATACCTGGTTTGAATAAAGCTGGATCTTATTCTTCTGTATTTCAATATTGTTTTTTATCCTTGGGAAATAGAGTATCCCAGTAAGGTTAAAAGGATAATCAACATTAAGATGAATATTAAACAGTGGATCGTCAGCCATTGGATATAATTCATGATAAAACGACTTATAATCTTCATCTTTCAGATCGGCAGGCTTCCTTGTCCAGGCCGGTTGTGTATTATTGATTATTTTATCCTTATCAGTGTCAACATATTTATCTTTTTTCCACTCTTTTTCCTTACCGAAAGCTATCTCCACAGGAAGAAAACGGCAATATTTCTTGAGAAGATCCTGTATTTTAGATTCTTCGAGAAAATCTTCCGAGTCTTTATCAAGTTGTAATATTACATCTGTTCCTACCCTGTCTCTTTCAACCTCTTCAATTGTATATTTGGGACTGCCGTCGCAGCTCCATTTCACTGCAGGTGTATCTTTTTGCCATGATTTGGTTATCACCTCAACCCTGTCAGACACCATAAATGATGAATAGAAACCAAGACCAAAATGACCTATAATAGCATTAGATTGCTCCTTATACTTATCCAGGAAGTCATTTGCACTGGAGAATGCTATCTCGTTAAGATACTTGTTAAGTTCTTCGGCAGTCATTCCCAAACCATAATCAGAAACAGTTATAGTTTTTTTCTTCTTATCAACTGAAATCCTGATCGTAATATCACCCAGTTCGTCCTTATAATCACCTACAGATGCCAGTGTTTTCAGTTTCTGCGTAGCATCTACTGCGTTTGAAACCAGCTCACGGAGGAATATTTCATGATCAGAATACAGGAATTTTTTTATTATTGGAAAAATATTCTCGGTTGTAACTCCTATTTTACCTTTCTGCATTTTTATTTGTTTTATATGTTTAACAATTTTTCACCTGCACTTTTTCAAAGCTCATGCCAATCATGTTGCTATGACAAATCGTCACATGACAGTGAAAAAAATTCAGAAAAAAATTAAAGCATCAGCTTACATTCTTTGATTAATTGTTTAACAGGGAATTCAGGAATATCATTACTTATTAATGGTTAATATCTTCAACTGACTGACCTGCAGCCAGTAACCCGGCAATGAATAATCAGAACAGGGATATATATTAAGAAATTTCATCAAGTGTTTTGAGGATTATATTAACAGCATAATCAATTTCTTCATTTTCAATGATTAGAGGAGGAGCAATACGGAATGAATCCCTGCAAAAAAGAAACTGATCAAGTATCAGTCCGTTATTTGTTCCCTGCTTAATAAAATCAGACGCGATAGCTGCTGAGGACAGTTTCACTGAAAGGAACAGTCCTTCTCCTCTTATCTCCGTTATTTTCTCATGTTTCAGCTTATCACGAAACCTCCTACCTTTTTTCCCGGATGCTGTATATAGTTTATTATCCAGAATATATTCCAGGGCAGCCAGTCCTGAGGCACATGATACAGGATGACCAGTGAAAGTAGTAATATGTCCAAGTGCAGGGTTATCCGCAAGAGTTGAAATTATCTCTTTTGATGATATAAATGCTCCCAGGGGCATCCCACCTCCAAGGGATTTTGCAAGGCATATAATATCAGGTGTCACTTTATATTTTTGAAAAGCGAAAAGTGTACCAGTTCTTCCAAAACCAGTCTGTACCTCATCGAAAATAAGTAAAGAGCCTGTTTTACGACATCTCTTCTTTAGTTTAGCCAGGAAGTTGTTCACGGGTGTTATTATCCCAGCTTCGGCCTGTATAGGTTCAACAATAACAGCTGCCACATATTCATCAATCACAGTAAGAGAATCAATATTATTGAATTCAGCCTGTACCGTTTCAGGAACAAGGGGCATAAACTGAGATTTAAATGCATTATCGCCGTAAAGGCTCAAGGCCCCCATAGTTGATCCATGATAAGCATTTTTAAATGAGACTATACGACTCCTTCCGGTATATTTCCTTGCTGTCT
>DOZA01000265.1 GCA_003518245.1 Bacteroidales bacterium
AGTAATGATACCAGCTTTACCATTAACATACCCGTATCTGATATCATCTGCTGTGCACAACGTGACAGTACAATTATTTTTAATACACAAGGAGCTTATAGTCCCGTTTCAAAAATCTGGCGCGGTAGAGGCGGAAGTATCAACTGGAGTAAGGCAGGATACCCTGCCGATGCTGTTTATGCAACAGCCGGGACCTATTCAATAGATATTACAAGGTCATCGTTTGAAATGGATTCTGTCCTGTTTACGAATAAGACATACTTTGAAAAACCTGTTTACGGCAGATTGACTGATAGGTCAATAAAAATAAATAAGCCTGAAAATGCACGTTATCCCAAATTTGAAACCTATCAAAAAACATTTGTGCTTGAGGATATATATGAAGATGTTGATTTCAGCGGAGGACTTGCTTTTGAAGGCGCCATTGTAAATGGTAAAGGAGAAGCTTACCAGCCCGCTGAAATAAAAATATACAGAAATGACACCCTGTGTATGAAAGCTGCCGCTAACAGTTTTATATTTAACAAAACAAGCATACAAACACAAAGTACAGCATTCACATTATACCTTCATGAAGATTCTATTTTCCATTCCGATATTGCCTTCAGCTTTAATACCACTGACAGGGAATTAAATACATTTAAATCAAGGTTCCCAACATCAAAAAGCCCGTACTTCAATTCATATCATAGTATGGATATGTATTTTGATTATTTGAACTGGGACCTGGATGAATATGTTATAACACTATCAAGGGCCAGGGGTGCAAGTATAGGACAGGCATACTTCGAATCCACCTCGTATTTCAGTGAACAGGAATTTATCAGGTTAATGGGTATAGATGATTACCATCCCCTTTTCCGGCTGAAAAAATTTTCAGAATGGTACTATAATGAAACCTTTCCTGTTGATGAACTGGCAAGATGGATGAATCAGCCAAAAGAATCAGTTATGGCCCTCTGTATTAATTTAACAACTAAAGGTTTCCTGTTTTTTGACAGGGTGAATAACGAGATCACGATAAAACAAAAACTTTATGATTATCTAAGCGCCTTTGGTAAGAATAAGGATTATGATGTGATGACCATATCCAGTGAAACAAGAAGCCCGGTAGATAATGCCAAACTGGATATAAGAAATAATGAGATGGTTATAGAAGGTGTACCCAGGATATTCCTTAGTGATTCGCAAAATGTCCATATATATCCTTATGACAGAAAAATAATACTTGAAAAGAACAGGGCATTCGAATTTAATGGTATTGTTCAGGCAGGCATGATAACAGTTTTTGGTAATGAGTTTTTGTTCAATTATGATACTTTCAAGATTAAACTTGCCAAAGTCGATTCTATTATGCTCTCAGTGGAAACAGATGAAACAGATGAAATGGGGCGAGCCCTGGCAAAAAAAGTTGAAGATCTTATACAGATGACCAATGCAGAGCTTTTAATTGATGACCCAAATAATAAATCCGGACTGGCCAGCCTGGAACAATATCCTGTTTTTTATGCCTATAATGAATCATATGTCTTCTATGATAAGATACCTGATCTGGAAGGAGTATATCCTAAATCTGATTATTATTTCAAACTTGTGCCATTTACCTTTGAAAATACTGACAGGCTGAGCCCATCCGACCTCGACCTTAAAGGAACCTTCTTCGGGGGTAAGATACTGGAGCCTATGGATCAGACACTTACACTGCAACATGATAATTCATTGGGATTCAAGTATTTTATGCCGGAAGAAGGTGTTGTTGTTTATAAGGGAAGAGGAAAAATCTTCAATATGCTGGAAATGAGCAACCTGGGATTAAAAGTAAATGGTAAGTTGAATTACCTGACAGCCAGGGTCGAATCAGATGAATTTAAATTCTTCCCCGATTCAATGCTGGCCAGTACGAAAAAAATCACTATAGCAAGTAGTACATTGTATCCCGAAGTTGTAGCTGAAACTACAGATATCAAATGGTATCCCGAAAAGGATGAGTTTATTATCAATCCTATTAATAATGAACGCTTCAGCATGTTCGATAATGGTACAAGCCTTGACGGCAACCTTCTTCTGAAAAGTACTGGTCTTTTAGGAAGCGGTGAGATAAATCTTAAAGATTCATACCTTAATAGCAAGGATTTCTCCTTTACCACCTCTACTATAACAACAGACTCAGCAACCTATAACCTAAAATCATTATCAGGATCAGGCTTTGCATTTATTGCTGACGATGCCAGTGTAAGTATTGATTTTGAAAACCAGAAATCAACTTTCAGTCTCAATTCAGATTCATCAATGGTAAAATTCCCGGAAGTAAACTATATATGCAGCATGACAGATTTTGAATATGATATGCGTGAACAGGTGCTGTCAATATCTCAAAAAGGTAATGAAGATACCGAACTGATGCAACCCGATGAATTGCTTAAACAAAACTTGAATGTACTTGAGAAACCCAGTTTCTTTAGTACCAATATGCGTAATGATACAATAAGCTTCAGTGCCAGCAGTGGACAATACTTGCTTGAAGAAGAAAAAATAATCGTTAATAATATTAACTATATACCCATTGCTGATGCATTGATCCAACCAGAAAATGGTGTACTCAAAATTAATAAAGGCGCTAAAACCGATCCTGTCAATAATGCTATAATAGCTATCAATAATAGGCATATAATACATGACGCCAGCGTTGATATCATAAAAAGTACCAGGTATAAGGCCAGTGGTACCTATGATTATATTGATGAAGCAGGAACGGTGCAAGCAATTAAATTTGATGAGATTATTGTTGACTCACTCCGGTCTGAAGGCAGGGGACATATACCCGGATATAAGAAATTCATGTTAAGCCCATATTTCACTTTCCAGGGAGATGTGAGTTTTACCAATAATAATAATAAACTTCATTTCCTTGGAAGCTCAGGTATAGTGCATAACTGTGATTATATAGGTTCATCCCCGATTAAATTCGAAAGTGATATTAATCCTGATAACGTGATGATACCTATTGGAGATAAACCCCGTGATATAAACGGTAACCTCGTAACAATAGGGTCATATATCACTATAGATTCAACACATATCTATTCTTCATTCCTGTCACCGGGTAAATCATGGAGTGACACACCACTGGTAGAAGCTAAGGGTTATATTATTTATGATAAAGAAGAAGGCAGATATAAGGTGGCGGAAAAACAAAAACTGGCAAACCCACTAATGCCCGGAAGTATTATTAGTTTCGACAGGAACAACTGCGAAATATACAGTGAGGGAAACATCAATCTGGGACTTGACTTTAGCCTGCTTAAGACCAGTAGTGCAGGATATGTTCTACATAAAACGGATTCGAATATTGTGGAACTTAAACTTATTCTGGCTCTCGATTTTCATTTTTCTGAACCGGCACTTAATATAATGGCTGATGAGATAAGATTTATTCCGACACTTGAACCAGTTGACATAAGTGGCAGTGACTATACAAAAGCAATGCAGAATCTTTTAGGTACTGAAGCAGCAGCTACCCTGAAAGAGGAAATGGACCTGTTTGGTGTATCACGCTCCTTTCCTGAGAACTTTCAGCCTGAACTGGTACTGAATGATCTTAAACTAGTATGGAATCAGGAATTTCAATCATACCGGTCTGTAGGAAAGATAGGAATAGGTTTTATAGGAACCCGGGCAATGAACATTTATGTTGACGGCTTTGTGGAACTACAGAAAAGACGTTCGGGTGATATCTTTGATATTTACCTTAAAGTGGACGACGTTACATGGTACTGGTTCAGCTATACAAGAGGTGTACTCATGTCTCTGTCAGGAAATAGCAGTTATAATTTGACACTGACAGAAGAAAAAACTGGCGATCGGCGTCACCGGGATCATTCAATACGTACACCATATACTTATATGGTGGGAGTACAGGAACGACTGGATAGCTTTCTGAGGAGGATGAGACAGGACGAGACAGACGAAGGAGTTATTGATGACCCCATTGACTACCTGAAATAAACCATATTAATATGCAACTCTTATATTCTGTTACCTGGAAAATGGGATATTTACCCTCGACAGAAGCAGCAGTCATTACTGCCTGCTGCTGTGTATATTATATAAATCAATGATCCTGTGATCCTGGCTTCCATCGTCCCGATTTTCTTATAGCCCGGTCTATTATCCATTCAATCTGCGCATTTGTACTGCGATACTCATCCGCGGCCCATTTTTCCAGTGCCTCCATCTTTGCCGGGTTTGTTCTTAATGCACATGCCATTTTTTTAGTCATCTCACTTACTGATGTAATGTACCTGTATTCACAACAGGAGTGGCATCCTTATCACCACAAAGAACAACCATCAGGTTACTAACCATGGCAGCTTTACGCTCTTCATCAAGCTCAACAATTTCTTTCTCGCTTAACTGATCAAGAGCCATATGAACCATTGACACCGCTCCCTCAACAATTTTAAACCTTGCTGCTACTACAGCTGTAGCCTGCTGACGCCTTAACATAGCACCTGCAATCTCCTCCGAATAAGCTATATAATTGATCCTGGCCTCAATAACATTAATCCCGGCCATCGCGAGCCTCTCACGTATCTCTTTCTCCAACTCCTCATTTACCTCTTCTCCCCCACTCCTTAAAGTTATCTCGGCTTCCTCATTTTCAAAATTATCATACGGATATGTACCCGCCAGCTTCCTTATGGCAGCATCACTCTGCACATAAACAAAATGTTCATAGTCATCAACCTCAAAAGCAGCCTTGTATGTATCATCAACCTTCCACACAAGAACACAACCAATCTTTATAGGATTACCAATCTTGTCATTAACCTTTATTGTATCACTGTCAAAGTTACGAGCCCTGAGCGATATTTTTTTCCGTACAAAGAATGGGTTTACCCAGAAAAAACCATTATGCTTAACAGTACCCTTGTAGGCACCAAACAAAACCATGACACATGACTCATTAGGGTTGACTACAGTGAAACCTATTGCGGTAAATATAAACACAATGATAAGTACTATGCCAAGCCATATTATTTCATAATAGAATCCCAGGATGGCTCCTGCAATGATAACCAGTTCTAAAAATAGAAACAGGTAACCAGACACCGGTTTAAAAGTTTTTTCTTTTGTCATCTTTGTTAATTTAAAAGTAATTAATGATATTATTTTGATATTGTATATATATCATTTTAAATTGTATTTAACAAAAAAACACGGAAAATTTTCCGTGTTTTTTTCTTGATCGATTAATATTTGTCTGCAAGCCTGCTAATATCCATTAACATCTTGTTAACGACCTTATCATCAGGCTCTTTACTTAAGACATCCAAGCCAGGTAATACTTCATGCAGGTAATAATCAAAGCCAAAGGCATCTGAAATCAGGTCTACCGCTGAATTATCAATCTGGTTATAATTTAAAAATTGGGTAGAGATTTTATCCATAGGCATTTTGTTTCTTACTGAAGAAGAAACGTTGCCGTTAGAAAATTATTGCCACAGGTTTAATTAATTGTAAGATTAAGACTTTTTTCCTCAATCATTTTTCTCATATTAATAAGGGCATACCTCATTCTACCCAGGGCTGTATTTATGCTTACATTAGTTTGTTCGGCTATTTCTTTGAATGATAAACCTGCATAATGACGCAGCATTACCACCTCACGCTGATCTTCTGGTAATTTATCCAGAAGAATACGCACATCATTAACAATCTGTTGCTTAACAAGAGAATCTTCAATATTATCTTCTGTAAATTTCTTTTCATTGAGAAGATCAGTCTCATATTCATCATTTGATAGCATTCTCATCTGTTTTTCCTTCCTGAAATGATCAATAATAAGATTATGCGCTATTCTCATAACCCATGACAGGAATTTACCGTTATCAATATATTTACCTGCTTTTAGAGAATGTATCACTTTCAGGAACGTTTCCTGGAAGATATCCTCGGCAAGGCTTTGTTCTCTTACATAGATAGTTATATATGTAAAAACCTTGTTTTTATGGCGCTTTATAAGACTTTCTATACCTGAGTGATTACCATTAATAAACTGCTTTACCAACTCATGGTCAGTACAATTTGATTTCATTCTTACTCATATTGGTTAAGAGTAGAATTATCCTATAAGCAGTCCTCCTTTTATTAAATGGTTAATTGAAATATCAAGTGCAATTAAATAAAAAAATATTAAAATTAAAAATATTACTTTTATTGCCCGGGATTTTCAGTCGAAGAATTACATTTTTCATATGGCAAAAAGCATATCAGATCATATAAGTATCAGGGGGGCAAGAGTTCACAATCTTAAGAACTTAAGTGTTGATATTCCTCAGAAAAAATTAATCGTTATAACCGGTGTTTCCGGTTCAGGAAAATCATCCCTGGCTTTTGACACTATATATGCAGAAGGTCAGAGAAGGTATGTAGAGAGCCTATCGTCATATGCCAGGCAGTTTCTTGGAAGGATGAACAAGCCCGAGGTTGATTTCATAAGTGGCATTCCCCCAGCCATTGCGATTGAGCAAAAGGTAAATACCAGGAATCCGCGTTCAACCGTGGGCACATCCACAGAGATATATGATTATTTACGATTATTATATTCCCGAATCGGACGCACAGTTTCCCCTGTTTCAGGTAAGGAAGTTAAACGCCACAGTACGGATGATGTTGTAAAATTTATTTCTAAGCAGAGAAAGGGTACCCGTATTTTCATTCTCTCACCAAATACAGTACCTGATAATATTGATCTGTCTGAGTATTTATCTTTTCTTAAGAAGCAAGGCTTTAATAGGATTAGAGCTAAAAAAAAGATTCTCAGGATTGACGATATTGAAACTGTTTCGGGGCATATCAGTCACAGGCAGGAAATAGAAGTAGTGGTTGACAGGGTAATATCAGACCGGGACCAAGACAATCTCAGTCGTATTGCCGATTCTGTCCAGACAGCTTTTACAACTGGCAGGGGCAGGTGTATAATTCTCTCCGAAGAGCAGGATAATCCTCTTTACGAGGTTTTCTCGAATAAATTCGAGGCTGATGGCATTGAGTTCATGGAACCGAACGAGCATCTCTTCAGTTTTAATAATCCTCTGGGCGCCTGTCCTGTATGTGAAGGATATGGTAAAATAATAGGCATTGATGAAGATCTTGTTATTCCCGATCATAATCTATCGATATATGATGATGCTATTGCATGCTGGAAGGGTGAAAAAATGAAAAAATGGAAAGAGAGACTGATAAGAAACTCTTCTATGTTTAACTTCCCTATCCATAAACCCTGGTATCAGCTTACAGATAAACAAAAAGGCCTTGTATGGAAAGGAAACAGGTATTTTTATGGTTTAAACAGGTTTTTCAGCTACCTGGAAAAAAAGAAATATAAAATTCAATACAGGGTAATGCTGAGCAAGTACAGGGGAAAAACCATGTGTCCTGAATGTAATGGTCAAAGACTTCGCAAAGAAAGCTCTTATGTCAAGGTCAAGGGAAGGGCAATAACCGAACTAACATCAGTACCTGTTTCAGAAGTATACAATTTTTTCAACAGGCTCAAGCTCACTCGCCATGAAGAAGATATAGCCGGGAGAATACTTACAGAGATAAGGTCAAGGCTTGAATTCCTTATGAATGTCGGATTATCCTACCTTACCCTTAACAGGTTATCATCATCTTTATCAAGTGGTGAATCACAAAGAATCAACCTGGCTACTTCACTTGGCAGCAGCTTGATAGGATCATTATATATCCTTGATGAGCCAAGTATTGGCCTTCATCCCCGCGACACCAGCCTGCTGTTAAAGGTATTAAAGAATCTCAGGGATATAGGTAACACTGTTATAGTAGTTGAACATGATGAAGAAATAATAAACTCATCAGACCAGGTTATTGACATTGGCCCTGAAGCCGGAAGATTTGGAGGTGAGCTAATCTACCAGGGTAGTGTTAAAGAAATAGATAAAGCATCAACGCTTACTGCTGATTACCTGTCTGAGAGAAAAAAGATACCGGTACCATTAGTCAGAAGACCATGGAATAGTTTTATTCTGGTAAAAGGCGCCAGGGAACATAATCTCAAGAATATTGATATAAAATTCCCGATTAATACAATAACTGCAGTCACAGGTGTTAGTGGATCGGGAAAGTCAACACTAGTAAATGAAATTTTATACCCGGCTTTACAGAATTCAATAGCAGGTTTTTCAAAGAAGCCCGGTAAATTCAGTAGCATCGAAGGGGATATTACCATTATTAACGGAGTTGAGATGGTTGACCAGAATCCTATCGGCAGGTCGAGCAGGTCAAACCCGGTAACATACCTAAAAGCATATGATGAGATACGCAAACTGTTTGCTGAACAACAGGCTTCAGTTCAGAATAATTTCAGGGCCTCCCATTTTTCCTTTAACATAGATGGTGGCCGTTGCGATGAATGCAAAGGTGAAGGAACCATAAAGGTAGAAATGCAGTTTATGGCCGATGTTGAGCTTACCTGCGAAAAATGTAAAGGGAAGCGTTTCAAGAAAGAAATACTTGAGGTAAAATACAGGGGTAAGAACATTTACGATGTTTTGGAGATGACCATTAATGAATCAATTGAGTTTTTCAGTTCACAAGCCGGC
>DOZA01000033.1 GCA_003518245.1 Bacteroidales bacterium
CATATCTACTATATTGCTTATTGCACCCGAAAAATTAAGCCATGTTCCGTTTCCAACACTTGGGTTCGCATTAAGGGTATAATCAGGTCCACATGCTTCATCATCCTGACCTGCATCAGCTACCGGAATTTCATATACCACAACTTTTCGGGTTCCATTCATTGAAATTGCTTCACATGAATTATTATCAACAATTGAAACAAAGGTATAGTCACTTGTGTATGTTGGTGAATGAAGGAAATCATGCGGTGAGCTGGCAGCTACGAATGATACCAGGTCCTGGGTGCCATCATTCAATGTTACATTCCAGGGCGCAGCGCCAGTAAGGTTCATTGATACATCAATCTCAGAACCTGCACAGGTAGTATCCTCATCTGCTGTGATAGTACCTGTTGGCAGGGGATAAATACCCACAATAATCACGTTGCTTGTATCTTTACAGCAATCAGATAAACCGGAAGATACTATTCGCCTGAAATAGGTAACATCCGACAGGTTGCCAGGCTGGTAATCAATACCTGTATTGCCACCTGTTGCCGCTGACCATGCAATATTATCAGGACTGTCCTCCCAAAGGTAAACATATGTTCCATTCCCTCCTGATGGATTATTTCCTGTAATAAGGTCAGGTGCTGTATTATAACAGGTCATAGGATCAGCCAGTATAATAGTATTATTACCTATAAGTGGTAATACAGCAATACTAATATTATTGCTTACCACCCCGCATTCACCTGAGCTTACCTTTCGCCTATACCAGGTATCCTCTGTCAGCACAGGGGGGCTGTAGTCTGTCAGGTTGTTAGTTCCAGAAGCCGGTATCCATACAGACTGGTCAGTACTATATTCCCAGAGGAAGGTATATGTTCCATCACCGCCCGATACATCATCACCTGTAAGTATATTTGGCAACTGATTGTAACATATTGTTGTGTCTACAAGGCCTGACAGAGTGCTTATATTATTATTAACAATAGCCGGGTGTACATTAACGACCACCACGTTACTTGTATCATCACATACCGATGAAAGTATTATTCGTCTGTACCAGGTTGTATCAGAGAGTGAAGGAGGATTATGATCAATCTGGTCTGCTCCGGGGATAATAGTCCATGCTGCAGACCTGGTACTATCTTCCCAGGTATATGTATAATTACCATCACCTCCTCCCGGCGGGTCACCGATTATTGGATCAGGCACTGAATCCTGGCATATGGTCTGGTCCGCTGAAATATTATTATTATTAATTGCTTCCAGGCTTGTAAGCAGAACCTGTGTAGATGTATCAATACAGCAGTCAAGCAGGCCTGATTTAACTATTCTTTTATAGTATTGGTCACCCGGGAAGTTCGGGGAATTCTCATCAGGGTTATAATCCTTAGCGTTATTAGTGCCTTCTGCGAGGCCCCACGTGCTCTGGTCAGTGCTGCTTATCCATTCATAGGTGTATGCACCATCTCCTCCAAGGGGATCAGATCCGGTGAGGTCATCAAAGAGGTCATCAGAACATACGAACTGATTAGCATCATTTAGAATGCTATTATTTGTAATAACAGGCAGTACTTCAACTTTTACTCTGGCGCTTGTATCAACACACACCCCTGATGTAACTATTCTTGAATAATAAGCTGTAGCTGTGAGCACTGGCGGGTTATAATTATCATTATCTATAATACCCGGTGCAGTCTGCCAGTTATGTAATTGTGTACTATCAAGCCATTCATAACTATATATATTATTCCCTCCCCCGAGCACGAAACCTGTTTGTTGTAACAGGCTTTCAGGGTCTTGTCCTGCGCATATTATTGTATCATATCCGACAATATTATCTGTTATCAGTGGTTGCACAATCACTGTAACTGCTTTACTGGTATCTGAGACAGGTGTTGCATTACTATCAGTAACCACTCTTCTGAACTGTACTGTATCTGTTTCATTATCAGTTATTACCAGGTTCTTAGTATTGCCTGATCCTGGTACCAGTGACCAGATTAAATCCTCATCCACTTTTTTCTCCCATCTAAAAGTATAAGGTTCATCACCACCTACTGGTTCAGTACCCGTTATGCTCGGGGGCACTTGCCCGTAGCATATTGAGTCTGTTTGTGTAGCATTTGAGGAGAATACTATTGAGTTAAACAGGAATCCGTTAAGTAGCATCTCGAGGTTTGTTCTCACCAGGCCATTTCCTCCATCTCCTCCCTGTGACAGGCCAACAGGGTAATTTATTCTTCCTGCTTTTCCTCCGTCAATATTTACCTGCATCTCAGCCGGCACAGATGCTGCACTTATCCATATCAGGCCTCCTCCTCCGCCACCACCTGTACCGTATATCTCTGTGGAATGGCCTCCAGAGCCGCCTTTTGCTTCAACGTTTATATCTGATGATGCATAGGTTCTTACGGATAGCACAACTGATCCTGCACCTCCTCCACCACCGGCACCTCCATTTCCTCCTGCTATTGTAAGTATTGAATCTCCGTTTGCTTTTATTACATGATCATTCCCCACAATTGAATCAGCCAGTATCAGCACTATTCCTCCTCCCCGGGCACCACTTGTGCCTGTACCGTCAGTATAACCGCTACCGCCACCACCGCCGCCCATGATTATTCTGTCAGTGAAATCTGAAGGATCGACCAGCCAACCGCCTCTGCCATTATCTATATACAGTGGTGTTCTCTGCTTATTACCGTTTCCTCCCTCTCCAAAGCCGGCACCTCCGCCACCTCCTGAGAATTCACCTGTAGCGCCACCACCACCTGTATAAAGAGCGCCTCTTCCTTTCCAGAGAGTATCGATATAAAACGGGTTTCCCAGAGCATGAGTAGCATGTCCTTCTCCTTTAAAACCAGCAACCGTTGAGCTAACAGGGTAATAATATTTAGGGTCAATAAGAGGCAGACCATTAATAACGACACTATCACCTCCTTTAAAACCTTTTCCGCTAACATTAATATCAGCATTTAGCTCCAGCCTTCTATTTGCAATCAATGCCAGCACTCCTCCAGTACCTGATATACTGTCCCATGCAGGACAAGTGAGTTCGCCATTAACATTGGCACTCTTATAAGAAGGTACTTTAACAACCTGTATCAGCCCTTCGACATTATAATTATCATACCCTGCAAGATCGTTTCTAAAAATAATCCTGTTAGGACCTGTCTCTACCTGCTCAATTACAATTAACTCATAGAACCCCACTCCATAACTGCCGGGTTGTCCCTCAAGGTAACCATCTTCCTGTCCAAAGCCACTTGTCTGAGATACCTGGACCGATACTCCCTTCATTTGTATTACAAGTACAGTGTCGCCGCTGCTAAAACCTGTAACATCATCAAGTATTAAAGCATCAGTTGCTTCAATAGTATTAACCCTGGCGTAAGTATTTATTATTCCCGATATATCTTTCTGGGGTGAGCCTAATAATATACTCCCTGTCAAAGGAGAAATAATTATTAATAAGACAATAATTGATATATTCCTACAAAAATACCGGGCCATTTATCAGATCTTCAACAATGCTAATATAACTAATTTATTACAGTAATCAAGCGGGTTAATTAACACAAAATTTTATATTAATTAACAAATCTCATCATTTATATGAAAGTATCGGGTATTCAACATAAAAAACAGCTCCTTTGCCTGGTTCCGAATCAAACCATATTTTACCATCTGCTGTTTCGACTATCCTCTTTACTATAGCCAGTCCAAGACCCATTCCTGATGATTTGGTGGTGAAATTCGGGGTAAATAGTTTGTCTTTAAGTTGGTAAGGTACACCCACACCATTATCTTCAACACGTATTAATGCCTTCTGGTCTTTAACAGAAAGGTCAACATTAATATAACCACTTTTGTTTCCGGGGATGGCCTGCACAGCATTCCTGAACAGATTGGACAGCATGCTATTCATCTGCTCTTTATCAGCAAATACTCTTACTTCTTTCAGATCATTAAAGTTGATTTTCAAGTCAATATTTTTAATATCACGATATAGCTCTGAGACTGATTTAACATGGCTGATAAGGTCAGTTTCACGGGGACTTGCTTTTGGCATACGTGCAAAATTTGAAAATTCAGTAGCTATAGAAGACAAGTTTTCAATTTGCTCTATCTGGTGTTGTTTAAAACTTTTCAGGCTTACTTCAAAATTTTCCGGATTGTCTTTCCACTTCTTGTACAATTGCTGAACATTCAGTTTCATAGGTGTAAGTGGATTCTTTATTTCATGTGCTATCTGCTTGGCCATTCCCCTCCATGCATCCTCTCGTTCCGACCTGGCCAGTTTCAATACACTGGACTGCAGCTCATCCAGCATCTTATTATACTGTAATACGAGCTCTGATATTTCATCATGACCACTATATTCCAAAGGTTTACTTTTTTCTTCCAGCCGTACTGATGCCAGTCCTTGCTGCAACATTCTCAAGGGATTTGTTATTCTGACAGAAATAAGAACAGCTATACTCATAGCAATAACAAGCAGTATTGTTGAGAAATTTATCATGGCTACAATAAGGTTCGATGTTTCTTCACTTATCCTGCTCTGCATATTAAAATACGGAAGATTGAGATATGCTAGTGTCTTATTCCTGTTATTCACAAAAGGTGAGTAAGCAGAGATATATTCAAGCTGGCTTATATGTTCATTATGTATATATTGTGCCTGACCATGGTGTTTCAATCGCGAATATGCGCTGAAATTCATTCTTGTACTTTTCAGATTCTTATCAAACACCTCCCTGCGTGAGGTTGCTATAAGTTCGCCCTGTATATTATAAAGATTAATATCAGTTCTCAAAACATTAGAAAATTTAACCAATAAGGCATCGAGGTCAGGGTATGATTCGGCTCTCCAATCCATTGTCAGTGTGTCAAGATCTGATAATTTATGATCAAGCTCGATACAGACTGAACCCAGCTTTTCTGTTATATTTTCAAAATGTTTACCATGATACTGATTTATACTCAGTATAACCACCACTGTTCCTATTGCTATAAGCGAACCGAGCAGGATACCAATAAAAGAGACCTGTAGCTTCTGTGTAAAATTCAATCTCCCGGGTGTAATATTCTCCGGTGGTTTGATAATCGCCAGTATGATCAGTAATAGCACAAAAAAGGTAATAAAGAGGTACGTAAAGGTCACCAGAATATCTATAAAACTAAGCTGAGGCCTGGCAACAACTACAGCTATTTTGCCTCCAGTGTATATAAAATATTCCATTTCATCATCCCTTACAGCATGATATCCTGTCTTATCTTTTCCTGGCACATTAAGATAAGTACTGAAAGGGTATTCACCTGTCTGCAATACAAGCGAATCGTTAATATACTTGGCAATTGAATAGTCACCGATATTAACCTGCTTATCATATTCATCATCAATAAGCAATTCAGGATACCCTGACTGTGAATATTTTACCAGGTTAATAAGTTCAATAAATAAACCGTTTTCACCTTCATTATCCAGATCAAAATATAAACATCCAAGGTAATAAGGTCTTCCTGAATTATTATCCAGGAAAACGAGGTTACTATCGCTTACAGGTATTCCAAGCTTTTTTAATCTATCGTGGAAAAAATCGAAGCAGTTTTCCACCCTGCCTGTATCCGATTCAAAGTACAGAGGTGAATCATTTTTGCAAATAGTATATAATTTGTCGTAGTTATCCCAGTAACCAATGAAATATTTACTGTCGAGGTATGAGTATACCTGGTTTACCTTATCTGGGCCCATAAAATCCTGGTTCATCATTACAGGAAGAATTGTATCATTTCTCAAATCTTCCCATAAATCAAGTAATAATGCCTCTCCGTAAATATCATTCTGATTACTGAAATTAACTGATACTACCTTTAACTTCTCAGTTTCTTTCTCCCATGTTAGACCGGGTATAACATATGCTGAATAAGCAGCAGCTATTATGGCGAATGTTACGCTGATATTTATAAGTCTTGCATTTTCGCTTCTGAAAACCCATGCCTGCAGAGCCAGCAGGGAGAAAGCAATCAGGTGTATTGATGAAGGTTCGCCAAAAAATAAGTGTAACAGGAAAAGAATGATAATTGACAGTGCCACTGCCGGCAATATAGTTTTCAGGGATAATTTCTTACATATTTTAGCAACTTTCAACAGGTATACACTGAATCCCGTAAGGATAAGAGCAGCAGCAGCAATAGAGATTATTGTGAAGATATCTATATCAAGTATTTCGTATATCCTGAAATGAATATTTGAATCCATTACAAGTATATGCAGCAATCTACCGAATGCAAAGAATATAAATGATGAAACTGATAGAAAAGCAGCAATTATGAAGAAATTCCCCCAGCTATTATCTCTATTGCAAGCTGGTTTAGGGAAATATTTATAAAACTGGTGGCATACAAAAAGAAAAAGAACACTCAGAAATAATAAATGTCCGGGTGAAGGGGCAAGGGGCCCAAGGCTGAATCTGAAGGGCGAAAATATCTCCATTCCGGTAAAAATCCCCGGCTTGTCGAGAAAGAGGAATATAAGGTATAATATCAACACAGACTGTACTGATATTATAAATCCAAGGTAAGAAAACCCTTTGCCTACTAACCATTTTGCTATTCTGTCTATCATTACAAGTAAGAGAAAAGCAAAAAGCAGCCATAATATTAGTGGTATAACAACTATCCCTGTTATATAATTCCCCTCCTGATCAAACATCAGGGAAAAAAGATACTGGTCCCCACTATCAAATACCGGAAAACCCTTATCTCTGTCGGTGCCATACAATGTCTTGATTTTTAAACCAAATCCGGGGTTGAATCCAGAGCTGAGATAATTATTATTTATGCTGTATTCGGTATATACAGGTATAAGACATATATATATATCTTCACCATTTATTAACCTGTTAGCAATTACCTTATGATTATTTATATTAACCATTTTTTCACTGAACAGGTCATCATCATACTCGACAGGCAGGGTAATACTGTTGTCTGTCCATTCAGTAAGCTTACCATCCCTGTATTTATAAAGGCTGAAAATACTTGAACTGACGTAGTCTGTGTACCTTAGTTCTTTAAATAGGGAGTCGTTACCTGCAATTTGCTCCAGGCATTTTATTCCCTTCTGTTCAGCTTTCTGTAGCTTATTCTCAAATGCATTAGCCTCAAGCCTGTATTTAATTTCACTTTCTGATATTATATCAGATACCAGTGCCAGAGCAATTACTGACATGAGCAGTATAAGAATTTTCCGGTTTGTAATTGAAAATTTCATTTCCTATCTCTCATTTTTTAATCATGATGATAAGGAATACCTTTTAATATTGTAAATGCCCGGTACAGCTGTTCAGCGAACAATAACCGTACCATCTGGTGTGAAAAAGTCATCCTGGAGAGTGCTATAATCCTGTTTGCACTCTTTTTAAGCTCATCGTTAATCCCAAATGACCCTCCAATAATAAACACTATCCTTCTGGGTCCTGTATTCATCATCTTCTGAATAAAAGAAGCAAAACTCCTTGAATCCATCTGTTCTCCTGCTTCATCCAGCAGGACTATTATATCTCCTTTTTTAAATTGCTCAGCTATTTTATCAGCTTCTTCATTTTTTCTAACTGCCCAGGGCTTATTAGCTGAATCACGCGATGTATTAACAGTGATTATTTCAAGAGTTATCATCTTCCTTATCCTTGAATAATACAATGACAAACCCTCGTTGAGGTATCTGCTGTCGGTTTTCCCTACCTGTACAATTGAAAGTTTCATAACAGGTTTATTAAGCCCTGGTTTCCAATATTGTTCAAGATAAACATACAAAATTAAATAAACTATCTGAATTTTCTGATCAGGCCTTTATGAACAGGCCTATTTCATGATTTAATTTATTTCGACTACTTTTGTATATATACCAAGATATAAAATGAGCTTCATGAGAATAATAACAATTTTTATATTTACTGCTGCACTGTCGGGTTTCAATAATTTATGCGGACAGTCGGTTGATATTCCTGATGAAATTACCCTTGCCTTTAAGGCAGGTAATGTTGAAGTTCTTTCAAAGTATTTGAACTCAACGGTTGAACTGGTCCTTCTTGACAAGGAAGATTTCTATACACGCAATATTGCAGAAGGAATACTCAAGGATTTCTTTCGTGAGCATCCTACTATTGATTTTGTGATAAAGCATAAAGGAGGAAGATCGGAATCAGCTTATGCTATTGGTAACCTGAGAACGAGGAAAGGCAATTTCAGGGTATATTTCCTGATAAAAAAAATCGATTCTAAACCATTAATACATCAGCTAAGAATTGAAAAGGATGATACAGGAGGAAATCTGTGAACTGATTGACCTTGCTCTGGCAGAAGACATAGGTGATGGTGATCACAGCTCACTGGCATGTATCCCGCCCGGATCAATGGGCAAAGCCAGGCTTGTTATAAAAGAACCTGGTATAATTGCCGGTATTGAAATAGCCGGTTATGTTTTCAGCCGTATAGATAAAAAAATAGAGCTAAGTGAATGTATAAATGATGGCAGCAGGATTAAGCCAGGTGATACAGGCTTTTATGTAGAAGGACCGGTGCATGCATTATTGCAATCGGAAAGGCTGGTGCTAAACATAATACAGAGGATGAGTGGTATTGCTACAACCACCGGTAAATATGTAGACGCCGTCAGTGATTACAAAGCCAAAATACTTGATACAAGAAAAACAACCCCGGGACTCAGGGCTATTGAGAAAGAAGCAGTAAGAATAGGAGGTGGTGTTAATCACCGTATGGGGCTTTTTGACATGATAATACTGAAGGATAATCATATAGATTATGCCGGTGGTATAAAGAATGCAATAATAAAAGCCAACAAGTATCTTGAAAGGACAAGGAAAAATTTACCGGTAGTCATTGAAGCCAGGGAGATGCATGAGTTGAGACAGATACTCGAGCAGGGTATGGTTAACAGGATAATGCTTGACAATTTCAGTATTTATGAAACAGAGAAAGCTGTTGAGCTAATTGACGGACGTTATGAGATTGAATCTTCGGGAGGTATAACCCTCGAAACTGTCAGATCATATGCTCGTTGCGGAGTTGATTATATTTCAGTTGGTGCACTTACTCATCATATAAAAAGTCTGGATATCAGTCTCAAAGCTATATGAGATTATTTAAGAAAGAAAATATAGGTGAATACATACTTGAACGACTGAAACATCTGGTATTACCAGGTTTTGACCGGGTTCCTATTTATGATGTATTCGTTTTTTTTATCAGGGGTTTCAGGAAAGGGGCCCTTGTTACCAGGGCTTCATCTATCGCATTTAATTTATTGCTCAGCCTTGTCCCGGCCACCTTCCTTCTTTTTACATTGATACCTTACATCCCCGTGAGTGGTTTCCATAATGAAGTAATTTTACTTTTTGAGAGTATAATGCCTGAAAGGGCCTATGCCATTCTTGAACAGACCCTGAGAGATGCAATAACCAACAAGAGCAATACATTTCTTATCATAATGTTCCTGGCTTCAGCAATAATGTCAACCAATGGTATACATGCCCTGATAAATGCTTTCGTGGTATCCGACCATAAATTTGAAACGAGGAGCTGGATAGCACAGAGGAAGATAGCATTTTTTCTTTTCTTTATTATAGGACTGCTGATAACCGTATCGACCATATTATTAATATTTGGCAGGACAACTGTCGAGAAGCTTGTTGACAATAATATTATTGAAAGTGGTGTTGTTTTTTATATCCTGCAAATAAGTAAATGGATTGTCATAATAGGGTTCTTATTCCTGGCAATATCTTTTCTTTATTACCTTGCTCCATCAAGAAAAGCCAAATTCAGGTTTATCTCCGCTGGTTCGTCCCTGGCCACCCTGCTTTTTGTTGCCACTTCACTGGGTTTTTCAGCCTATGTGAATAATTTTGACCAGTACAACAGGTTATATGGTTCAATGGGAACCATACTTGTAGTCTTACTATGGCTTTACCTTAATTCAATAACCCTTCTTATTGGTTTCGAGCTTAATGCCAGTATAAAAACGGCCAATGTCAATAATGTTAACGGAGAGGTTTAACTACAGTGCAAATATTTTTCTACCAGTTTTGCCAGTTCATCTTTTTTACCATATAGCCTTTCGCTCAGGTCTTTATCATCAAACCCTTTAAGCCTGCTTATTATACTGTTGATAAGGCCCGGGGGGAAGACATTATCCTTTTCATAGGCCTCTCTCTGCCTATCCAGGTTTTCGGCTGATTCCCAGCATGATGCAGGCAGTGATTTGAGTTTTTTTCTGAAACCGGCATTCTCCTTGGCAAACAGGTTGCCTGATACATACAGGCTGTTAGCATACTCAAGGCTGTTTTTCATTTCCAGGCCATGATGAATAGCTGTTACCAGACCAGCCATCAGTAAGTAAAGGTCTGCAGAACCATCTGGCGCCCTGAATTCGACAGTCTGTTTGCTGTTTGATTTAGCAGCTGTTGATTTCTCCTGTGGGTTAGCGTCTTTTATCATATCTCCTGTTCCAAACCATCCCAGTGGTACACGAACAAGTACTGATCTGTTACGATCGCCCCAACAAATATTTGTAGGGGCCTCCTGGTGTGGCACCAGCCTGAGGTAAGACGTAGGTATGGTATTTCCAAAAGCAGTCAGTGAAGGAGAAAGATCAAGTATTCCACCTATCATCCTTCTTGCTGTATTGCTTACCACACCATTCTCCAGCATAATATTCTTGCCGTCTTTCTCAAGAAGCATATGAATATGCAATCCACTGCCTGCCTTTCCCACGGTAATCTTGGGAGCAAAACTTATTTCAACACTATGTACATAGCCCAGCATCCTGAGTATCCATTTGGCAATTACTATCTGTTCAACTGCAAAATCAACATCGGTGGGAAGAAATTCTATCTCATGCTGTTCATAATTATTACCTTCACTGGTAAAACTACCTACCTCTGAATGTCCATACTTAATCTTACACCCTGCTTTGGCACATAGCTGCAGGGCTTCCAGTCGAAGGTCCTCAAACTTGGCAAAAGGCATGGTCTGATGGTAGCCCTTCTGTTCAATCATAGGATACAGGTCATCTTCGACCGATCTAACATAATACTCCAGCTCCCCAAGAGCTTTAATCGTCATTTCCGATCCATCCCTGAACCTATCATATGCTTTCTTAAGGATATTCTCCGGGGCGGTTTCCAGTGGCTTACCTTCAAAATCATAAAATGAACATAGAATATCAAGGGCTGGTTTATCCGTAAAAGGATTTACAAAAGCTGTAGGGTATCTTGGAATAACATAAAGATCACTGGATCCGGCACCTATAAATGAAAAAAGGCTTGAACCGTCAACCCTCTCCCCTTCTGATAATAAATTCTCCAGGTGATTGCGGTTGGAAAGCACAAAATTCAGTGTCTTCAGCTTTCCATCTTCTGCAACATACCTGAAATTAACCATCTCTATTCCCTTGGCCTCAATAAACTTTATTATATCGGCCCTGGCAAACTGGCTCGAAGGTTTTTTCAAAAACTGAACCAGCTCGTTAGGGTTCATCAATATTTCATTATCAACCATTATATTTTTTTCTGAATATTTAAACGGGCCTTCAAATATAGAAATTTAGTCTGTTTGAACAAAAATCATTTTTCATACAGCTAAATAACATTGTTAAAATATTCATGCTATTAGCCAGCATTAAGATTTTTATTATTTTTGAGACTTAAAGTAAATCATCCATGAAAAGAGGGAAAATATTTCTTTTTATTCTTCCTTTAATTTTAACTCATTGTAGTAAAAACGAAGGCATTGAGTATTTAACCATTGAAAAAGCAAGCTATTACTTTTCAGAAGTGGAGAAGTTGTGTAATATTGATAACGGTGATCTGTGGGGTGAAAATCTTTTCGGACCTATACTTCTCATTGATACCAAAACAAGGAAACTTTTTTCAAATGTTCAGGACGAACAGGGACTGCTGAAGCCCAAGGAAGATATATTTACCGGCAATTACCCCCGGGAGGAGGTTATAAATTATGTGATGAATTTTGGAGGAACATTATATGCCATGGCCCCACTGCCCGAAGAGGAAGACTATTACAGGATAACATCAAGGTGCTTACATGGTTTATTCCATCGCCTGCAAATCAGGAAAAGTATTGATACCCCCGATTATAATACGAGTCATATGAACGAACGTACAGCACGTTTATGGCTCAAGATGGAATGGAAAGCACTGGAAAGAGCAATACGGACAAGTGGTAAAACAAGGAAACAGGCCATAAGGGATGCACTCGTTTTCAGATCAGCACGCAGGGAATTATATCCGAAGTTCATTAACGAGGAAAATAAGTTTGAGAACTATGAAGGTCTGACTTCTTTTACATATATGATGCTTGCCACAAACTCCAGAGAAGAGTATCTAAAGAAGCTCATGGAATATTATCACACAATTTACAATTACCGTTCCTATGCCTTCTCATACGGTTTTGTTCATGGTAATCTTTATGCGCATCTTCTTAACGAAGCAGGATATGATTTTTCTCTTTTAGAAGGCAGGGATTTTGACCTTGGGGAAATTCTGAAAGATAAGTATGAAATATCCTTACCGGAGATCTGCCGTGATATAGCCGGAAGCCTTGCCTTCAGTTATGATATTGACCTGGTTAAGGAGGAGGAAAAAGAGCGGGCTGAACAGTTAAGGGAAGGGCTGAGGCGCAGGACAGCTCAGTTTATTGAAAAACCTATTGTATTGCTTGAACTTAAAAGCCCTAATTTCTCTTTTGAGGCAGAAGATACTGACCCGGTAGATACCCTGGGAACAATATACCAGACAATAAGGGTATCTGATAACTGGGGTAAGCTTGCAGTGGAAGAAGGGGGATGCCTTGTTTCACCTGACCTGAAATTCCTTCGTGTGCCAGCCAGAAATGTTGAAAAAGAAAAACGTCATATTACAGGCGATGGATGGCATATAGTGCTTAATAACAACTGGGAAATGGTGCAGATGGAAGAGAATTACTTTGTCCGTGAACTTTTACCCTGAAATAATTACATCGTACCTTTTAATTCATTCAGGCGTTCAATAAGTGAATTTATTTTACTTTCAGTATCAGCCTTTTTCTTCTCTTCCAGTTCAACAACATTCTCAGGTGCATTTTTTACAAACCGTTCATTACCAAGCTTCTTCAAAACCGATTCCAGGAAACCCCTGTTATACTCCAGGTCAGCTTCAATTTTCTTAATCTCGGCTTCAGTATCAATTTTATCCCCTAGAAGTAAATAATATTCCGATACACCTATTAAAAAGCTGACAGAATCATCCGGTTTATTTATTGTTTGTTCAATATCTGATACATTGGCCAGTCTTTTTACCATTGACTGAAACCCCTGTGCGCCTTCAATAGTAGCACTATTTACAAATAGTTTAAGGCTTTCTTTAAGCTGCATGTTGTTTTTCTTTCTTATATTTCTCACTGCAGTTACAAGCATTTTAGCCTTTTCAAAATCTTTCAGTATTAAGCTGCTTATTTCCCCTGGCTCAGGCATTTCAGCAACCATTATACTATGCCCTGTATCTCTTTCTTTTATCATCTGCCATATTTCCTCAGATATAAAAGGCATAAATGGATGCAACAACCTGACCAGCTTATCAAAATACTCAAGTGTCTGACTGTAAGTTTTTGGATCAACAGGTTTCCTGTAGTCAGGTTTGACAGCTTCAAGATACCAGCTGGAGAAATCGTCCCAGAATAAGCGGTATACTATCATTAAAGCATTTGATATCCTATATTTGTCAAAAGCCCTATTGTATTCTTTTATAGCTTCATTTAATCTGTTGCTGAACCATTCTGATGCTTCGGCAGACCATGATGGTTGCTCATCTATGCTATCATCTACCTGCCATCCTTTAACAAGCCTGAATGCATTCCATATCTTGTTGGCAAAATTCCTCCCCTGCTCAGGTAAGGAATCATCATAAAGCAGGTCATTACCGGCAGGTGAACAGAGCAGCATTCCTACTCTTACCCCGTCGGCACCATACCTGTCAATCAGGCTCAGGGGATCAGGGGAATTACCCAGTGATTTGGACATCTTCCTCCTGTCCTTATCACGGACTATACCATGCAGGTAAACATCATCAAACGGTTTATTGTCAAGGAATTCATATCCTGCGATGATCATCCTTGCAACCCAGAAAAACAATATCTCAGGTGCTGTCACCAGGGCATTGGTAGGATAATAATAATTAATATCCTTATTGCCTGGATCCATTATACCGTTAAAACAGGTAATAGGCCATAGCCATGATGAAAACCATGTGTCCAGCACATCCTCATCCTGCCTCAAATCCGTAAGGCTTAACCCCCTGTTACCTGATGCCTTACGTGCAAGGTCCAAAGCATCATCTTCGTTTTCGGCTACTACATAATCTGTCGGGCTGTAATACCATGCAGGTATTCGATGTCCCCACCAGAGCTGGCGGCTTATGCACCAGTCACGTACATTCTCCATCCAGTGCCTGTAAACATTTTTAAACTTTGGCGGGTAAATATTAATCTCTGAATCGGTTATTGCCCTGAGTGCCGGTTTTGATAGTTCCTCCATTTTAAGAAACCATTGCATAGACAGCTTTGGTTCGATAACCGAATTTGTACGCTCCGAACGCCCTATCTTGTTCCTGTAATTCTCAACTTTCTCAAGCAAT